>NZ_JBFULC010000038.1:0-39021 GCF_056400525.1 Stenotrophomonas sp. P5_A9 | reverse complement strand
GCCCCGGCCGGCGGCGCGCAGCGCGCCTGCAGCCGCTGCGCCGGTCGCGCAGGTGACCATCGGGGGAGAGGACGCGGCCGAAACCGTGGCGCGCTGGCAGCCACCGGCGGTGCAGATCGCCGATGACGGCGTGGCGGCGGCGCGGCGCAAGGCGGCACAGGCCTTCGAACACGACCGGCTGTACGCCGACGCCGAGGCGGCCATTCCGCTCTGGTTGGCGTTGCTGCAGCACGACGGCAAGGACCGCCAGGCCCTGGCCGGCCTGAAGCGGGCACGTCAGCGCCTGTTGGATGAGGCCGCCGCGCTGCTGTCGCGGCCGCTGAAGCAGCGTGAAGCGCTGGCCCAGGCCAGTGAGATGGCGCTGGTGCTGCTCGAGATTGCGCCCGACGATGCGCGCGTGCGCCAACTGCAGTCGCGCGTGGAGATCGCCCAGCGCGTGATCGCCTACAACCGGGCCGGGGAAGACGACCTGCGTGCCGACCGGGTGGGCGAAGATGGCGATGGCGCCATCCCCAATTTCCGCGAAGCGCTGGCCTTGAATCCGGACGACGCGCGCGCGCGTCAGGGCTTGGCCGCCGCCGAGAGTGCGTTGATCGGCCGTGCCGAAACCGCCGCCCGCGCGGGGGATTTCGCCAGCGCCGGCACCTGGCTGGCCGAGGCGGCCAAGGTGCGCGACTCGTCGATCACCATCGCCGACGCGTTCGAACGGGTCGAGCGCATCCGCGCCGATACGCTCACCCGCCTGCGCGATGAGGGCCTGCGCGACCTGACCACCCCGCAAGGCTTGAAGGCGGCGCGCGAGAAGCTCGAAGACGCCCTGCGCATCGCGCTGCCCGGCGACCCGGTGGTGGGCCAGCTGCGGGAGCGCATCGAACTTGTTACCCACTACGGCAGCTTCCGGCCGCGGCAGGTGTTCAGCGACGCGCTACGCGATGGCGGGCGCGGTCCGCAGATGATCGTGGTGCCGCACGGCGGCTTCCAGATGGGCGCGGGCGACAACGAGCGTGGGGCAAGCGATGCGGAGAAGCCGTCGCACTACGTGCGGTTCGAGCGGGGCTTTGCGATGTCGATCACCGAGGTGACCGTGGCCGACTTCCGTCGCTACGTGCAGGCCAGCAACGCCCGCCCGCGCGCCACCCGGCGCGGCCATTCGATCGTCTACGACGAGCGCAGCGGCAACTTCGTGCGGCATAGCGGGGTGGATTGGCGGTCCGGGTACAACGGCGTACCGGCCATCCCGACCTCGCCGGTGATGCATGTGAGCGTGCGCGACGCCGAGAATTACGCGAGCTGGCTGTCCGAGCAGACCGGCCGCTCCTACCGTCTGCCCAGCGAGGCCGAATTCGAATACGTGCTGCGTGCCGGCAGCAGCGGCCGCTATCCGTGGGGCGATGCAGGCACGCCGCCGCCGAATGCCGGCAACTTCACCGGTGCCGAGGATGTCTCCCCGTCCGGCCGGCACTGGTACAACGCGTTCGTGGGATACAGCGACGGCTGGTGGGGGCCGGCGCCGGTAGGCACGTTCGATGCCAACGCCTGGGGCGTGCACGACGTGGCCGGCAACCTGAGCGAGTGGGTGGCCGACTGCTGGCACGCCAGCTACCGGCGCGCGCCGTCCGACGGGGTGGCCTGGTTCAACCCGGGCTGCCGGCAGCGGGTGATCCGCGGCGGCAACTGGGCCAATGCACCGGACCAGACGCGCGCGGCGTGGCGGCAATCGCAGGATTCAGATACGACCAGCGCCCGCATCGGCTTCCGTCTGGTGCGCGGCATCTGAGCCATGCCGGGCGTGTCCCGGCACTCACGTCAAATCCCCGCGCAGCCACTAAGATGGCGCCGTGTCGGCCAGGGTGTGCCGATCCAGCCAGGGAATCTGCAACATGCGCAACGATCCGTTCGGTGGTCAACAGCAGGGTCGGGCCCGCCGCCCGGGGCTGTTCGGCAACATCCGCTGGTGGGTGCTGCTGGCCTTCGCCGGCTATGCGGCGTTCTATTGGTTCTCCAACCGCGCGGTGGATCCGTATACCGGTGAGCGCGTGCTGATCGACAGTTCGCTCGATGCCACCCAGGAAAAGGCGCTCGGCCTGCAGGCCTACCAGGAGATCTTGGCGCAGGAGCGGCCGCTGGATCCGAATGCGCCGCAGTCGCGCGAGATCCAGTCGATCGCCAAGCGCCTGATCGCCAAGGTGGACGTGGTGGAGACTGCGCTCGCCGAAGAACACGGGTTGAAGCCGGCGCATTTCGCGCGCGACTTCGAGTGGGAGGTCAACGTGATTCCCTCCGAACAGGCCAATGCGTTCTGCCTGCCGGGTGGCAAGATGGCGGTGTACACCGGACTGATTCCAGTGGCCCGCACCGAAGATGCGATGGCGGTGGTGATGGGCCATGAGATCGCCCATGCCCTGCTGCGCCACGGCGCGCAGCGCATGGCCCAGCAGAAGCTCACCCAGATCGGGCAGATGGCCGGCGCGGCCAGTGGCATGGACCCGCAGCAGCAACAGATGATGATGTCGGCGATGGGCTACGGGTATCTGCTGCCGTACGCGCGCAGCCATGAAACCCAGGCCGATGAAGTGGGCCTGATGCTGGCCGCTGCGGCCTGCTACGACCCGCGCGAAGCGGTGCCGTTGTGGGAGCGGATGGGCCAGAGCAGCGGCGGGCAGGCGCCGCCGGAGTTTTCGTCCACCCATCCCAACCCGGGCACGCGCATCCAGAACCTGCAGGCGCTGATGCCCAAGGCGATGGAGTACCGGCAGAAGTACTGCGAGAGCGCGCACCAGTAAACCAGCGCAGGCTGCCCGCCACGCTGGCGCTTCAGCGCGCCGGTTCCTTCACCACCACCTCGATCACCCCGTCCTGCACGCGGGCCTTGAGCGCGTCGCCGGGGCTGACCTGCAGGGGGGAGCGCACCAGGCTGCCGTCGTCTTCGCGGGTGAGGATGCTGTAACCGCGCGCAACCGTGGCCAGCGGGCTGACCGCTTCCATTGAACGGGCCAGTGCGCGCAGGCGCAGCTGGTCGCGCTGCAGCTGGCGGCCGATGGCTGCATCGGCGCGCGGCTGCAGCCGCTGCAGACGCTCGCGCAGGGCGTCCAGACGGCGCTGCGGGTGGCCATTGCGCAACACCACGGCGGCATGCCGCAGCTGTGCCTGGCGGCGCTCGTGCTGCTGCCGCCAGACCCCGGCCAGGCGCCGGGCTAGGTCCTGATGACGGCGCTGCATCAGCTGGAGGCGCGCTTGGGGTCCCTGCGCGTTCAAGCGCAGCAGGGCGCGGTCGGCACGCTGCATGGCCTGGCCCAGCCCGTGGCGCTGCAGCTGCACCATCCGCGCGGCCAGCCGGCGCACGTGCAGGTGCAGGTCGCGCTGATCGGGCACCAGCAGCTCGGCGGCCACCGACGGGGTGGGCGCGCGCAGGTCGGCGGCAAAATCGGCCAGGCTGAAGTCGGTTTCGTGACCCACCGCCGACACCACCGGGGTCTGGCTGGCGGCAATGGCGCGGGTCAGGTGTTCATCGTTGAACGCCCACAGGTCTTCCAGCGAGCCACCACCGCGGGTCAGCAGGATCACGTCGTAGCGGCCGCTGGCATCGGCCGCGCGCAGCAGCGCGGTGATCTGTGCCGCGGCGCTGTCGCCCTGCACCAGGCTGGGCAGCAGGTCCACTTCGAGCAGCGGGAAGCGACGTTGCAACACGCTGAGCACGTCGCGTACGGCCGCGCCGGTGGGCGAGGTGATCACCGCCAGGCGCCGCACGTGCGCAGGCATCGGGCGCTTGCGCTCGGCCGCGAACAGGCCTTCGGCCTCCAGGCGCGCCTTGAGCTGTTCATAGGCGCGGCGCAGCGCACCTTCGCCGGCTTCTTCCATGTGGTCCAGTACCAGCTGGTACTCGCCACGGGCTTCGTACAGGGTCAGCCGGCCGCGCGCGAGCACGCGCATGCCATCGCGCGGGATGAACTTCAGCCACTGGCTCTTGGGCTTGAACAGCGCCGCGCGGATCTGCGCGCGCGCGTCCTTCAGGGTGAAATACATGTGCCCGGAGGCGGGCCGGGTGACGCTGCCAAGTTCGGCTTCGACCCAGATCAGCGGGAACGCGCCTTCCAGCAGGTCGCGGGCCAGGATGTTGAGCTGGCTGGGCGTAAGGATCTGCGTGCTGCGGTCCATGGACGGGTCAAACGCTACGAACGGGCACCTATGGTCGCACAAGCTTCATGGCGCCGGGTCGCGCGCGGCGTGCTGCTGCAGCGCCCATTGCACATGTTCGCGCACGATCGGCGAGGCATGTTCGCCGCGTGCGTGCAGGGCGGCCAGCGTGTCGGCATGGGTGGGGGCATTGCCCAGCGCCACGGCGATGTTGCGCAGCCAGCGCTCGTGGCCGCTGCGCCGGATCGGGCTGCCCTCGGTGCGGCGCAGGAACTCGTCTTCCTCCCACGCGAACAGCTGCGCCAGCGAGGCAGTGTCCAGATCGTTGCGCGCGCGGAAATCCGGTTCGTCGGTGCGCCGCGCGAACTTGTTCCAGGGGCAGACCAGCTGGCAGTCGTCGCAGCCGTAGATGCGGTTGCCCATCAGCGGGCGCATGTCTTCGGGGATGGCGCCGTCGTGTTCGATGGTGAGGTAGGAGATGCAGCGCCGTGCATCCAGCCGCTGCGGGGCGATGATCGCCTGGGTCGGGCACACATCGATGCAGCGCGTGCAGCTGCCGCAGTGCGCACTGGCCGGTGCATCCACCGGCAGCGGCAGGTCGATGTAGATCTCGCCGAGGAAGAACCACGAGCCGCCCTGTTTGTCGATCAGGCAGGTGTGCTTGCCGATCCAGCCCAGCCCGGCATTGCGGGCGAGGGCGCGTTCCAGCACGGGCGCCGAATCGACGAACACGCGGTAGCCGAATGCGCCGATCTCCGCGGCAATCGCATCGGCGAACTTCTGCAGGCGGTTGCGCATCAACTTGTGGTAATCGCGGCCCAGTGCATAGCGGGCCACATAGGCGCGGTCGGCGTCGTGCAGCGTGTTCCACGCCTGCGCATCGTCCTTGTGGCCGTAGTCCATGCCGACGGAAATCACCCGCACGGTGCCGGGCAGCAGTTCGGCCGGGCGCGCGCGCATCGTGCCGTGCCGGGCCATCCAGTCCATCGTGCCGTACAGGCCTTTGCCCAGCCAGTCGGCCAGGTGCGCCTCGTCCTCGCCCAGGTCGATGCCGGACACGCCGCAGCGCTGGAAGCCGTGCGCGCGCGCGATCTCCCGCACGCGCTGGGTGGCGCGGGCCAGGTCGATGGGGGCGGGCAACGGAACAGCGGACATGGCGACAAGTATAGAATCCCGGCATGCCCCAGCTTGCTGAACTGTTCGATGTATCCGCCGCGCGCCGGATCGATGCCCAGGCCAGCGCGGCGCTGGGCGATGGCGGTGCGTCGTTGATGGCGCAGGCCGGGCAGGCCGCCTGGCACTGCCTGTTGGAGCGTTGGCCGCAGGCCCGGCGCATCTGTGTGGTGGTCGGCGCCGGCAACAACGGCGGCGATGGCTATGTGCTGGCCCGGCTGGCACGCCAGTCCGGACGCCAGGTGCAGGTGCTGCGGCTGGCCACCGATGCCGCCGCCACGCCGCTGGCCCAGGATGCGCTGCAGGCCTGGCTGGCCGCTGGCGGGCAGGTGGAGGTCTTCACCGATGCGCTGCCGGACGCCGACGTGCTGGTGGACGCGCTGTACGGGCTGGGCCTGAACCGCGTGCCGAGCGGGCCGGCGCAGGCGCTGATCGAGGCGATCAACGCCGCCGGCGTACCGGTGCTGTCGCTGGATGTGCCCAGCGGGGTGGACGCCGACAGCGGCGCGGTCGCCGGGGCTGCCGTGCGGGCCAGCGTGACCCTGCAATTCATCGTGCGCCATCGCGGGCTGTATACCGGCGATGCACTTGAACACATCGGCGGGCGCCGGCTGGCACCGCTGCAGTTGCCCGAGGCGGCCGATGCGGGTGTGCTGCCTGCGGCGTGCTCGTGGCAGCCGCCGCGGCTTGCCGCACAACTGCCGGCGCGGCGCGCCAACACCCACAAGGGCGAATCCGGCCATGTGCTGTGCGTGGGCGGCAATCGCGGTAGCGGCGGGGCGGTGATGCTGGCCAGCGAAGCCGCGCTGCGCACCGGCGCCGGGCTGGTCAGCGTGGCGACGCAATCGGTGCATGTCGCGCCGTTGCTGGCGCGGCTGCCCGAAGCGATGGTGCATGCCGTCGAGGACGCGCAGGACCTGCAGGCGCTGCTGCCGCGCACCAAGGTGGTCGCGATCGGGCCCGGGCTGGGCCAGGACGACTGGGCGCACGAGCTCTGGCGGCAGGTGCTGGGCAGCGGCAAGCCGCTGGTCATCGACGCCGACGCGCTGAACCTGCTGGCCAGGAACCCGCAACCGCTGGACGACGCGATTTTGACCCCGCATCCGGGCGAGGCCGCACGCCTGCTCGGCTGCAGCACCGCGCAGATCCAGGTAGACCGCTACGGCAGCGCCCAGTCACTGGCCGAGCGCTTCCACGCGGTGGTGGTGTTGAAGGGCGCCGGCAGCGTGGTTGCCGCCCCCGGCCAACGGCCCCGGGTCATCGCCGCGGGTAACCCGGGCATGGCCGTCGGCGGCATGGGCGACCTGTTGACCGGCATCATTGCCGCGCTGCGCGCACAGGGCCTGGACGCGTTCGATGCCGCCAGCAGCGGTGCACTGCTGCATGGGCTGGCCGGCGATGCCGCCGCCCGCGAAGGCCAGCGTGGCCTGCTCCCCACCGACCTGCTGGTGCCGCTGCGCCGCCTGGTCAATCCGGAACCTTCCACCGCATGATCACGTTTTTCCTCGCCCAGACCGACGACACCGACCTGCTCGGGCAGTGGCTGGCCGCCACCCGTCCGCCCCAGGCGGTGGTACAACTGCAGGGCGACCTTGGCGCCGGCAAATCGACGTTGGCGCGCGCACTGCTGCGTGCGCTGGGCGTGCAGGGCGCGATCCGCAGCCCCACCTACACCCTGGTCGAGCGCTATCCGCTGGACGATGGGCATGAGGCCTGGCACCTGGATCTGTACCGCATCGGCCAAGCCGAAGAGCTGGATTTCCTGGGCCTGGACGAGGGCAGCGCCTCGCTGTGGCTTGTCGAATGGCCCGAGCGCGGCGCCGGCGCGCTACCACCGACCGACCTGGTCATCGCCTTGGAAATCGAAGGGCAGGGACGCCGCGCGCGTCTCACCGCGACCAGCGACGCCGGTCGCGAATGGCTCACCCGCTTGCCTCAAGGGGGCGACTTGCAGGCTGTTTCTGTCGGCTGACAGTAGGAAACACCGGCAGGTTACGGATTATTAAGGGAAAAGGAGTTGCATTTCGTTCAGCGCGGTGATTGAATCCTGACCCATGCCAATGGGGAAACCACTCACCGCCATCTGTGCCGCCGTCGGACTCTGTCTGGCGAGCGCCTTGGCGTGGGCTGGCGAGGTCCGCCAGGTGGGTCTGGAGACCGGCGCCACCGGCACCCGCGCGGAAATCGCGCTGACCGGCAGTGGTGGTTACAAGACCCTGTCGCTGGCCGGTCCCAACCGCCTGGTGGTGGATTTCCCGGACTCCAGCGCGATCCGCAACCTCAAGCTGCCTGCGCCCAAGGGCGTGGTCACTGCCGTTCGTACCGGCCAGCCGGTGCCCGGCACCTTCCGCGTGGTGTTCGACCTCGCCGAATCGGTGGCGCCGTTCCGTCCGCAGATGGTCAAGCAGGGCGATGAATCGCGGCTGGTGATCGAATGGCCCGGCGATGCCCCGGCCAGTGTCGCCCGTGCACCTTCTGCCGTACCGGCGACGGCCAGCGCGCCGCCGCCGACCGCGGTGGTGCCCAGCGCACCCCAGGCCCCGACCGCCGCCGAAGCCGCGCAGGCGCGCAGCGATGCCGCGCGTGCCACCGCATTGCTGACCGCCTCGGTGCGCCAGCAGGCCAGCGCGACGGCGGCCACGCCGGTTCCCACGCCCGCCGCCGCACCCACGGCGACGGCAGTGAACGTGGCTGCCGCCGGCAACGCCAACGCGGCCAGCAATTCGGCTTCTCCGGCGGCGATCCTGTCCGGCCAGGCCACGGCTTCGGTGGTGACCGCGCCTGCGCCGGTCGCGGTGACGCCGGCCGAGCCGCCGCGTCCTTCGATGCCCAGCGACGCCTCGCGGATCAAGATGCGCGCGGGCATGCGGCCACTGGTGGTGGCGATCGATCCCGGCCATGGCGGCCAGGATCCGGGCGCTGTCGGCCCGACCGGCAAGCGCGAGAAGGACATCACCCTGGCGGTGGCCCGCGAGCTGGCCCGGCAGGTCAATGCCACGCCCGGCCTGAAGGCCTACCTGACCCGCGATACCGACGTGTTCATCCCGTTGCCGATGCGCGCACAGAAGGCGCGGGCGGCCAAGGCCGACATCTTCATCTCGATCCACGCCGACGCTGCTGAAAACCGCGCGGCCACCGGTTCGTCGGTCTACGTGCTCTCCACCAAGGGCGCGTCCTCGCAGCGTGCGCGCTGGCTGGCCGACAAGGAAAACGCCGCCGATTTGGTCGGCGGCGTGCGCCTGCAGCAGACCGAAGGCACCCTGGCCAACGTGCTGCTGGACCTGGCCCAGAGCGGTTACATGAAGGCCTCCGAAGACGCGGCCGGTCACGTGCTGGGTGGGCTCAAGCGGATCGGCAAGAACCACAAGCCCAATATCGAACGCGCCAACTTCGCGGTGCTGCGCACCTCGGACATGCCGGCGATGCTGGTCGAAACCGCCTTCATCTCCAACCCGGACGAAGAGCGCCGCCTGATCGACCCGGCCTACCAGCGCCAGATTGCCGGTGCCGTGCTCGATGGCGTGCATACCTTCTTCAGCCGCCAGCCGCCGCCGGGCACGCTGTATGCCGCCCGTGCCGAAGCCGAGATCGAAGCGGCCAGTACGTTTGCAGGTGGCAGCAAGTAATCCGCCTGTAGAGCCGACCGTTGGTCGGCTGGCTGTTGATTCTGGTGCCATCGGCATCGTCAAAGGCAGCCGACCAACGGTCGGCTCTACGGCACCGGAGACATCGGCATCGCCAAAGGCAGCCGACCAACGGTCGGCTCTACGGCACCGGAGCCATCGGCGTCGTCAAAGGCAGCCGACCAACGGTCGGCTCTACGGCACCGGAGACATCGGCATCGTCAAGGGCAGCCGACCAACGGTCGGCTCTACGGCACCGGAGACATCGGCGTCGTCAAAGGCAGCCGACCAACGATCAGCCCCACAGCGTCGCAGCCAGGCATAGCCCGGCGCTACGCTATCATCTACCGATGAAGTCCTGCCCCCGAATTCCCATCGCCTCCGCCTTCGCTATCCGGAGGCGCGCATGAGCATCCGCCAGTTGCCCGAGATCCTGATCAACCAGATCGCGGCCGGCGAAGTGGTCGAGCGCCCGGCATCGGTGGTCAAGGAACTGGTTGAGAACGCACTGGACGCCGGTGCCACCCGGGTCGATATCGACCTGGAAGAGGGCGGCGTGCGGCTGATCCGCATCCGTGACGATGGCGGTGGCATCGCGCCGGAAGAACTGCCGCTGGCGGTCTCGCGCCACGCCACCAGCAAGATCGCCAGCCTCGATGATCTGGAGTCGGTGGCCACGCTCGGCTTTCGTGGCGAAGCGCTGCCGTCCATCGCCTCGGTCAGCCGGTTCACCTTGTCTTCCCGTCGCGCCGCCGACGCGCATGGTTCATCGCTGCAGATCGAAGGCGGCAAGCTCGGCGATGTGATGCCGCGTGCGCATGCCCCGGGCACCACGGTGGAAGTGCGCGAACTGTTCTACAACGTGCCGGCGCGGCGCAAGTTCCTGCGTGCCGAGCGCACAGAACTGGGCCACATCGAAGAGTGGCTGCGGTCGTTGGCGTTGGCGCGCCCGGACGTGGAACTGCGCGTATCGCACAACGGCAAGCCGTCGCGCCGTTACAAGCCCGGCGACCTGTATTCGGATGCGCGCCTGGGCGAAACGCTGGGCGAGGATTTCGCCGCGCAGGCACTGCGCGTGGACCACAGCGGTGCCGGCCTGCGCCTGCATGGCTGGATAGCGCAGCCGCATTATTCGCGCGCCAGCACCGACCAGCAGTACCTCTACGTCAATGGCCGTTCGGTACGCGACCGCAGCGTCGCCCACGCGGTGAAAATGGCGTACGGCGATGTGCTGTTCCATGGTCGCCAACCGGCGTACGTGCTGTTCCTGGAACTGGACCCGACCCGGGTCGATGTCAACGTGCACCCGGCCAAGCACGAGGTGCGCTTCCGCGACGCCCGCCTGATCCACGATTTCGTCTACCGCACCTTGAAGGAAGCGTTGGCCGAAACCCGTGCCGGCATGACTCAGGCGGGCGCCGGTGTCGAGGGCCACGCGGGCGTACCTGCCGCCGCGATCGCCGGCGGGTATGCGCAACCGGGCGGCGGGTACGCGCTGGGCGGTGGCGGTGGCGGCGGTGGCATGTCCGCGCAATGGCGTCCGCAGCAATCGCCGCTGGGCCTGCAGGTCGCCGATGCCCCCACGGCGTATGCCGCGCTGTATGCGACGCCCGCCGGTGCCGGCGTGTCCGCTGGGCTGCCGCCGATGCCGAGCGAAGGCGGCCTGCCGATGACCGCCGCCGACAGTGGCGTGCCGCCCCTGGGGTATGCGGTGGCGCAGCTGCACGGCATCTACATCCTTGCTGAAAATGCCGAAGGCCTCATCGTGGTGGACATGCATGCCGCGCATGAGCGGATCGGCTACGAGCGCCTGAAGACCGCGCACGATGGCATGGGCCTGCACGCGCAGCCGCTGCTGGTGCCGATCACGCTGGCGGTGGGCGAGCGCGATGCCGATACCGCCGAGCGCGAGACCGACACCCTGGTTGCGCTGGGCTTTGAAATCACCCGCTCCGGTCCTGGATCGCTGCATGTGCGCAGCATTCCGGCGTTGCTGGCCAACGCCGAGCCGGAAGGCCTGCTGCGCGACGTGCTCACCGACCTGCGCGAACACGGGCAAAGCCGACGCATCGCCAGTGCCCGCGACGAGCTGCTGTCGACCATGGCCTGCCATGGCGCGGTGCGCGCCAACCGGCGCCTGACCGTGCCGGAAATGAACGCGCTGCTGCGCGACATGGAAAACACCGAACGCTCGGGTCAGTGCAATCACGGCCGACCGACCTGGGCACGTTTTTCACTGGCGGACATGGACCGCTGGTTCCTGCGCGGACGTTGAAGGGGAGAGTCATGCAGACTTGGGGAAGGGGACTTGGCGCGGCGATGCTGGCGCTGGGACTGGCAGCCTGTGGGAACACGCCGCAGMCACCGGTGGCGGTGGCCGACGATCCCGCGTTCGCCGCCGAACAGCAGCAGTGGCGCCTGCAACGCTACGAGGAGCTGCATGCCGCCGATGGCTGGACCAGCCTGGTGGGCCTGCACTGGCTGGAGTACAAGGCGCATTACATCGGCCGCGGCCCGGGCAGCGGCATCCGCTTGGCGGTAGGCCCGGACAAGCTGGGCATGGTGGCGCGCCAGGGCGATGCGGTGTGGTTCACTCCCGAGCGCGGTGTTGCGCTGCGCGTGGGCGACATGCCGGTGACCGGGCGCATCCGCTTCTTCAGCGATCGCGATCCCACCCCGACCCTGATCAGCTTCGATGACGGCAAGGGACAGTTGAGCCTGATCCATCGCGGCGAGCGGTACGCACTGCGGGTCAAGCATGCCGACGCGCACAGCCGCACCCACTTCGCCGGCCTGCAGTATTGGCCCGGCGGCGCCGCGTGGCGGATCAGTGCACGCTTCGTCCCGCACCCACCCGGCAAGACCCTGCCGATCATCGACATCACCGGGCTGACCACCGACATGCCCAATGCCGGCACGCTGGCGTTCGAGCGCGACGGCCGCACGTGGACGCTCGAAGCGATCGGTGAGCCCGGGCGCGAGCTGTTCGTGATCTTCGTCGACCGCACCAGTGGCCACGGCAGCTACCCGGCCGGGCGTTACTTGGACCTGCCCGCACCGGATGCCAATGGCCGGGTGCTGATCGATTTCAACCACGCCTACAATCCGCCCTGTGCATTCACTCCGTTCGCGACCTGCCCGCTGGCACCGCCGGAAAACCGCCTGGACCTGCGCATCGACGCCGGCGAGCAGGCCTACCACGCCCCTGAAGGAGAGGCCTGACCCATGTCGATGTTGCCGCGACTGATGTCTTCATTGTTGATCACCACCGGGCTGCTGCTGGGCAGCGGTGCGGTGCAGGCGCGCGGCGATGCGCCCGCCGCCAAGGTGGCGCCGCCGGTGCCGTTGTTGTGGAAGGTGACCGGGCCAGGCGATAGCCGCGTGTACCTGCTGGGCTCGTTCCATCTGCTGCGTGCGCAGGACTATCCGCTGTCGGCCGACGTTGAGCAGGCGTTCACCGCGTCCAAGCGGGTGGTGTTTGAACTGTCGCCGCAGGACATGCAGTCGCCGCAGCTGCCGCAGAAAATGCTGCAGGCGGCGATGCGCACCGATGGCACCGAGCTCAAGCGCGACCTGGATGCAGCCACCTGGACCAAGCTGCAGGCCTACGCGAGTGCCAACAACCTGCCGCTGGCGCAGCTGCAGGGGATGAAGCCCTGGTTCGTCGGGCTGACCATCACCCTGGGCCAGTTCACCAAGATGGGGCTGGACCCGAACCTCGGGCTGGACCGTCATTTCATGGAGCGCGCGGCCACCGCGAACAAGCCGACCTCGGGCCTGGAGGACATCGATACGCAGGTCGGGGTGTTGTCGGGGATGTCGGCGCAGGAACAGCAGCAGATGGTGGCCGAGGCGCTGGACCAGGCCGACAAGGCCGATGTCGAGGGCCGCAAGCTGCACGATGCGTGGCGGCGTGGCGACGACAAGCTGCTGTGGACGTCGATGGCKGCGCAGATGCGCGGCCAGTACCCGCAGCTGTACAAGCGGATCAACACCGACCGCAACGATGCCTGGGTGCCCAAGCTGCAGCAGTACCTGCAGGCGGGGCAGGGGGGCACGCTGGTGGTGGTCGGCACGCTGCACCTGCTGGGCAACGATGGCGTGGTGGAGAAACTGAAGGCCAAGGGCTTCCAGGTGGAGCGGGTGTGCACCGGCTGCGCCAAGCCCAAGCGCTGATCAGACGCTGAGGGCGGAGACGAAAAAGGCGCGGCCGGAGGGCTGCGCCTTTTTTCGTTGTGACCCCGCGGGTAACTCAGCGGCGGGTCTTGCCCGTGCCGGGTGCCGGGGTGTCCGGCTTGGCCGTGCCCGCGCCGGTACCGGTGGAGGTGCCGCCGGGACGGGGACCGAAGCCGGCGCCGCCGGTGCCCATGTTGCGCTGGAAATCCTGCCAGAGTTCGAGGTTGCGCTCGGTGAGCTGGTTCATCATCGCCCAGGGGGTCTGGCCGAGGAGGTTGCCCATCTGCTGGCGGAACTGCTGCTGCTGGTCGAGGAAGACCTGCATGCTGCGCTCCAGGTAATTGCCCATGAAGCCCTGCAGGGAGTCGCCGTAGAAGCGGATCAGCTGGCTCAGCAGCTGCGTGGACAGCATGGGTTCGCCGTCCTGTTCCTGGTCGGCGATGATCTGCAGCAGGACCGAGCGGGTCAGGTCGTCGCCGCTCTTGGCGTCACGGACTTCGAAGTCTTCGCCGTCGAGGATGAGCTGGCGCACGTCTTCGATGGTGATGTAGCTGGAAATCTCGGTGTCGTAGAGCCGGCGATTCGGGTATTTCTTGATAATGCGGTTCGCAGCCATGAAACGGTCACTCATCACAGTAGGCGCGCAGCATGGCGCAGTGCAGCAGCACATGCAACCGCCGAAAGGCCCATGCGGCGGGGTATTGGAATCAATTCATGTTGCGCAGCATGGATTCGCGCGGGGTGCAGCATTTGCCGGTTCCATGTCGGGGCCGTAGCCGGTTGGGCCTGCAAACGGTTTCTCGGACCGCGGCGGCAGCGTAGTGCTCCGCGCGGATTCCGTAGAGCCGACCGTTGGTCGGCTGCGCATGCGCTGCGGAAAGCAGCCGACCAACGGTCGGCTCTACCAGCCCATGTGGTGGCCGCCGTTGATGTCCAGGTTCGAGCCGGTGATCCACGACGCTTCTTCGTTGACCAGGAAGGCCACCGCATAGGCGATTTCCTCGGGCTTGCCGAGGCGGCCGGTGGGGATGTCGGCGATGATCTTGGCGCGCACTTCGTCAGGCACGGCCATCACCATGTCGGTGGCGACGTAGCCGGGGGAAATGGTGTTGACGGTGATGCCGAAGCCGGCATTCTCGCGTGCCAGGGAGATGGTGAAGCCGTGCATGCCGGCTTTGGCTGCGGCGTAGTTGGCCTGGCCGTACTGGCCTTTGAGGCCGTTGATCGAGCTGATCTGGATGACCCGGCCCCAGCCGCGCCGGCGCATGCCTTCGATGACCGGGCGGGTGACGTTGAACACCGAGTTGAGGTTGGTGTTGATGACGTCGTGCCACTGGTCGGCCCGCATGCGATGGAAGGTGGTGTCACGGGTGATGCCGGCGTTGTTGACCAGGATCTCGATCGGGCCGAAGGCGGCTTCGACGGCACGGACCATGGCCTCGGCGGTGTCTGGGTTGGAGACATCGCCGGGGAAGATCGCCACGTCCGAGCCGCGGGCCAGCATCATCTCGCGCCATGCCGTGGCCTTGGCTTCGTCGCGGTAGTTGGTGGCGACCCGATGGCCCTGGTCGGCCAGGCGTTGGCAGATGGCGGTGCCGATACCGCCGGTACCGCCGGTGACCAGTGCGACGCGAGATGTCATGAGCTGCTACTCCGAAAGGCAGGGCCAACAAGGGGGAAAGCGATTCTGCAACATCGCCGCGGCAAATGGGGGGTCAGCCGCGGCCCTGCGGTGCAACGATGTCGTGGCGGGGCAGTCGGGCGGGATCGAAACCGGCGCGGGCGCGGGCCAGCAGGTCCGCTACGTTGCCATCGGCGCGCAAGCAGGCCGGATCCTGGCCGAGCGCGGCCCATGCCTGGCGCAATGCGGGCAGGGGCCGGGTGGGGTCGAGGGGGCGTGCGGCATCGGACTTGGAGAGTTTGCGGCCGTCGGTGTCGAGCAGCAGGGGCAGGTGCAGATAGGCCGGGGTAGGCAGTCCGAGCGCGCGTTGCAGCAGGATCTGGCGCGGGGTGGAGTCGAGCAGGTCGGCGCCCCGCACCACGTCGGTGATGCCCTGGTCGCCGTCATCGACCACTACTGCCAGCTGGTAGGCCCAGTAGCCGTCGGCGCGGCGCAGGACGAAGTCGCCGACCTCGGCGTGCACGTTCTGCTGGATCGCCCCGCGCAGGCCGTCCTGGAAATGGACCGTGCTGCCCGGCGGCACGCGCAGTCGGATGGCCGGTTGCGGGCGCGGGCTGCGTGCCACGCACTGGTGGTGGATGCCGCGCTGGTCGGCCAGGTCGCTGCGACTGCAGTGGCAGGCAAACGCCATGCCTTCGTCCAGCAGGCGGTCCAGCGCCTTCTGGTAGAGGCTGTCGCGCCCGCTCTGGTGGACGATTGGGCCGTCGCTGGTCAGACCGAGGGCGGTCAGAACGGCCAGTTGCTGATCCACCGCGCCGGGTACGGTGCGGGGTGGGTCGACGTCTTCAATCCGCACCAGCCAGTGGCCACCGGCGTGCCGGGCGAGCAGCCAGCTGCCCAGCGCGGCCAGCAGCGAGCCGGGATGCAGGGGGCCGGTGGGTGAGGGCGCGAAGCGGCCGCGGTAGGGGGTCATGGACATGAACTATGAATCGTCGGTCAGTTTGCGACTTGAATTCAACATGAAGTCCCCGCAGATTTGCAGTCATCAACCTCTTTCGAGCGCTATTTTCCCATGTTCAGTCGCATTGCTCTCTTTCTTCTGACCAACGTTGCGGTGCTGATCCTGGCGGGCATCGTGATGTCGGTGCTGGGCGTGAATCCCAGCCAGATGAGCGGCCTGCTGGTGATGGCGGCCATCTTCGGCTTCGGGGGTTCATTCATTTCGCTGCTGCTGTCCAAGTGGATGGCCAAGCGGTCGACCGGCGCGGTGGTGATCACCGAGCCGCGCAATCCGACCGAACGCTGGCTGCTGGCCACGGTCGAACGCCAGGCGCGCGAAGCCGGTATCGGCATGCCGGAGGTGGCGGTCTATGACGGTCCGGAAATCAACGCTTTCGCCACCGGCGCCAACCGCAACAAGGCGCTGGTGGCGGTGTCCACCGGCCTGCTGCACAACATGAGCGAGGACGAGGCCGAGGCGGTGCTGGGCCACGAGATCGCGCACGTGGCCAACGGTGACATGATCACCATGGCCCTGCTGCAGGGTGTGTTGAATACGTTCGTGATCGTGCTGGCGCGGATCGTCGGTGGTTTCATCGACAGCGCGATGTCGGGCAACCGCGAGGGCGGCGGGCGCGGCATCGGCTACTTCGTGATCGTGTTCGTGCTGGAGATGATCTTCGGTCTGTTCGCGACGATGATTTCGATGTGGTTCTCGCGCCATCGTGAGTTCCGCGCCGATGCGGGCGGTGCGCACCTGGCCGGCCGCCAGAAGATGATCGCGGCGCTGGAGCGGCTGAAGCTCAACCACGGCCAGAGCACGCTGCCGACGCAGATCGCCGCGTTCGGCATTGCCGGCTCGACCGCCAGGAAGCTGTTCATGAGCCACCCGCCGCTGGAAGAGCGCATCGCCGCCCTGAAGGCGGCTGGCAATACGGTGGTCTGATTTTCGATCGCGGCCTGTTGTAATGAAACGCCCGGCCCCTTGGCCGGGCGTTTTGTTTTCTGGACGCAACGGCAGCTCAACGGCCAGGGTCGCGGCCTGAGTCGGTCAGGGCGGGAGGCGTGCGGGTCGGCGCCGTGATCGCGCCTCCAGCTCTTTCGTTGCGCACCCGCACACTGTCAAAAGGTGGGTACGGGTGGGTTGGCGGGACCGTCGGGCGCCATGGATGGCGCACGCGAGCCTCCATGGAGGGATTTACGGCGTGTCCCGCCAACCCACCCGTACCCGCCCAAGCCAGCAGACGCGCACCGCCGCCGCGGCTGCTCCTGCTCCTGCGTTTGCGTTGCACCACCAACAAACAAAAACGGCGCCCGAAGGCGCCGTTTCAAGCTGTCGCAGTCGCGGCCGATCAGAACTTGGCGTCGAACTCCGCCGCGTAGCCGGTGTTGACCAGCACCTTCTGCAGCACGTCGGTGTTCTTCACGTTGCCGGCCACAATCTGCTGGGTCTCCGGACCCCGGCTGTCCATGCGGGCCGGGGTGGCGCCCTTGAAGTCGCAGACGCGGCCGCCGGCCTCGCGCACCAGCAGCACGCCGGCCGCGATGTCCCAGGCCTTCACGCCGGCCTCGAAGTAGGCATCGGCACGGCCGCAGGCCACGTAGGCCAGGTCCAGTGCCGCCGAACCCGTGCGGCGCACGTCCTCGGCATGCACCAGCAGCGCATCCACTGCCTTCAGCTGCGCACTGGTGCGCTGGCGCTCGCGCGGGGCGAAGCCGGTGTGGATCATTGCACCGTTCATGTCCTTGCGATCGGCCACGCGGATACGGCGGTCGTTGAGCACCGCGCCGGCACCACGGCTGGCCGTGAACAGTTCATTGCGGAGCGGGTCGAAGATCACCGCATCGATCGGCTCGCCGTTTTCCACCAGCGCGATGGACACGCAGTAGTGCGGGAAGCCGCGCAGGTAGTTGCTGGTGCCGTCCAGCGGGTCGATGACCCACATGTAACGGTTCACACCCTGCAGGCCACCTTCTTCGGCCATGATCCCGTATTCCGGGTAGGCGCGCTTGAGTTCCTTGACGATGACCTTTTCCGCATCCGCATCGACTTCACTGGCATAGTCCATGCGCCCCTTCTCTACGACGTTCAACGCCTCGAGCTTGTTGATGTTGCGCAACAGGACGTTGCCGGCGAGGCGGGCGGCCTTGACCATGACGGTGACGGCGGGTTTCTGCATGGCGAAAAGCTCCCGTAAAGGCAGAGTGGGTATGTTTGGCGGGGGAAAAGAGCGGTCCCGGCGCAGAGGCCGGTCGCACAGTTTACCATCTGTGGCTTGTCTGCTCGCGTTTGGCCTGTTCATGTCCATTGAAACCGCTCCGTCCCGTATCCGATTCGTCCTGGTCGGCACCCAGCACCCCGGCAACATGGGCGCTGCGGCGCGCGCCATGAAGACCATGGGCCTGGGCCGGCTGGTCCTGGTCGCCCCCGAAAAGCCGCTGGATGAAGAGGCGTTCAGGCGCTCGGCCGGCGCCGAGGACGTCCTCGGCGACGCCCCCGTCGTAGGCACCCTGGCCGAGGCCGTGGCCGACTGCACCCTCGTGCTGGGCTGCACCGCCCGCGCCCGTCGGGTCCAGCTGGAAGAGCTGCTGCCCACCGTGGCCGCCCAGCGCGCCCTGGCCAAGGCCGCCGAGCCCGACGCCGAAGTCGCCTTCGTGTTCGGCCGCGAGCGCACTGGACTGACCAACGAAGAACTGCAGCTATGCCACCTGGCCGTGCACATCCCGTCCCATCCCGATTTCAGCTCGCTCAACCTGGCCGCCGCCGTGCAGGTGCTGGCCTACGAACTGCGCATGGCCGTGCTCGGCGGCGTCGAAGGCGCGGCCCCGGCCGACCCCGAACACCGCGAGCAGCCGGCCAGCCATGCCCAGGTTGAAGGCCTGTTCGGCCAGCTTGGGCAGACCCTGGACGAGATCGACTTCCACAAGGGCCGCGCACCGGATTCGGCGATGCGCAAACTGCGCCGCCTCTTCCTGCGTACCGAACTGAGCGAACAGGAAGTCCGCCTGCTGCGCGGCATCCTCGCCGATGCACAGCGGATGGCGAGATTGGCGAACAACCGCCCCGAATGAGCTGACGCAGTTCTCACTTTTTCGGGTAGGCTGTTCGGATTCCTTGGGGGGAGTGAATGCGAGTATCAGGTCTGCGATGGCTGCTGCAGGGGGCGCTGCTGTGTCTGGCCATCGCATGGATGACCGGGCCTGCCATGGCCGATCCCGGCAACGTGCTGGTGCTGGGACGGATCAGCGACAATCCCAAGTCACACTATGCGCAACTGCAACCCCTGCTGGATTACGTGGTCCCGCGCATGCGTGATGTCGGCATTACCGAAGGTCGCATCCTGATGGCGCCCGATGCCCAGCAGATGGGCAGCTACCTGCGCCGCGGCCGCGTGGACTGGGTCACCGAGACCTCCGGCACCGCCGTGGCGCTGGGCATGCGCAGCGGCGCACAGCCCCTGCTGCTCACCGAGCGCAGCGGCGTGCGGGATTACCACACCGTCTTCTTCGTCCGCCGCGACAGTCCGATCGTTTCGCTGGCCGATCTCAAGGGGCATACCCTGGCCCTGCAGAACGTGGCCTCCACCAGCGCCTACCTGGTGCCGGTGATGACCTTGTTGCAGGAGGGGCTGACCCCGGAGATCCTGTTGTCCGCCCGCGATGCGGCCGCCCCGGATACGGTGGGCTATGTGTTCGCCCGCACCGAGGGCAACATCGCGACCCTGGTCCACAAGGGCGTGGTCGATGCCGGCGCGGTGAGCAGCGTGGACTGGTCCGACGGGCATCGGATCCCGGCCAATTTCCTGCGCGACTTCCGCGTCATCCATCGCACCGAGCCGTACCCGCGTGCGGTGGAGATGGTGCGCGCCGGGTTGGATGCGAACGTGCGTGATCGCCTGCAGCAGGTACTGCTGGAGGCCGCGGCAGATCCCTTGGCGCAGGATGCGCTGCAGAAGTTTTTTGGTACGTCCGGGTTCCATCGGGTGGATGCGCAGATGCAGCACCGGTTGGATGAACTGAAACAAGGGCTGGCTCGCGTGCGGATGGAAGTGGAATGAGGCTGTTGGGTTCCGGAATGCAGACACGGTTCGTGCTGGCGATGAGCGGCGCGATGCTGGTGGTGGTGGTGATCGTGGCGGTGGTGCTGGGGCGCCAGGCGACCATGCAGGGGGAGGTGCAGCACCTCAGCGGCAACGTCATCCACGACCTGTTCGACCGCAGCGTGCGCAGCCGCGGCGAGGCGCTGGCCCGCGAGCTGTCCGACGCGCTGGCCAACCCGCTGTACTACAACGACCTGGAGCAGGTCGGCGCGCTGGTGCGCAATACCTCGCGGCAGCAGGTGGTGCGCTACGTACTGGTGTTCGACGAGGACGGCAAGCTGGTCCACGACGGCAGCACCGAGGTGATCGATTTCGGCCGGCCGATGAGCGACCCGCTGGCCGCCGGTGCGGTCGCCGCGCGTACGCTGGTGGTGCAGCAGTCGCCCAAGGTGCTCGACAACGCCATGCCGATCATGATCGGCAACCAGCGCATCGGCGGCGTGCGGGTGGGCATGGCGCTGGACGATGTGCAGGCCATGGAGCTGCGCGCCAACCAGACCCTGGGCGAGCGCCTTCAGCAGGTCGGCAAGCGCCACCTGGGCTGGTTGCTGCTGATGCTGGGGCTGCTGGTGGGCATCGGCGTGGGCATGATCATGTATGTGCAGCGCAGCCTGGTCACGCCGATTCGCTGGCTGGCCGCGGCCGCGCGCCAGATCGAGGCGGGCGACTACCGCCCGCAGCTGCGGCAGAGCACGCGCAACGATGAAATGGGCGAGCTGGTGCGGGCCTTTGGCCGCATGAGCGAATCCATCGCCCGGCATGACCGCGAAGTGCGGCACATGGCCTACACCGATGCGCTGACCGGGCTGACCAACCGGCTGGCGTTCCGCGAGGCGCTGGACCATCGCCTGATGGCCGCGCGCGCGTCCAACCATCGGCTGGCGCTGCTGTTTGCCGACATGGACGACTTCAAGCGGGTCAACGACACCCTCGGCCACGAGGCCGGCGACGAGGCGCTGCTGCAGTTCGCCCAGCGCATCAGCACCGCCGTGGCCCAGGCCGGTGGGGACGAGGCACTGCTGGCGCGTTTTGGTGGCGATGAATTCGTGATCCTGCTCGGCGAAGGCGACGTGGCCGCCAATGCGCGGCAGCTGGCCGAGATCCTGGTGCGCGAACTCGGCAAGCCGTTGTTCGTGCAGGGCAGGGAACTGTTCCTGGGCAGCTCGATCGGCGTCACCCTGTTCCCCGACGATGCGGCCGATGCCACCACGCTGCTGAAGAACGGCGACATCGCCATGTACCAAGCCAAGATGGCCGGCAAGAACTGCTACCGCTATTACAGCCGGGCCATGGACCATGCGGTGGAACGGCGCGTGCACATGGAGCAGGAGCTGCGCGGGGCGTGGGAGCGCGGCGAGCTGCGGCTGGTCTACCAGCCGATCTTCCGCACCCGCGATCGGCGCATGGTCGGGGTGGAGGTACTGCTGCGCTGGCAGCACCCGACCTTGGGCACGATTCCGCCATCGGTGTTCATTGAAGTGGCCGAGCAGAGCGGCCTGATCGAAGTGATCGGCCCCAAGGTGCTGCGTGCGGCCTGCATGGAAGCGGTGCAGTGGCCGCACGGCGTGGACAACGATGGCCTGTTCGTCTCGGTCAACGTCTCACCGCGCCAGCTGCGCGGTGGCGAGCTGCCCAGCGTGGTCGCCGACTGCCTGCGCGACACCGGCCTGCCGGCCTCGCGCCTGCACCTGGAGCTGACCGAAACGGCGGTGATCGGCGATGAAATGCTGGCCGCGGCCCTGCTCGACAAGCTGCACCGCACCGGGGTGAAGGTGTGGCTGGACGACTTCGGTACCGGCTTCTCCGGGCTGAGCCACCTGCGCCAGGTGCCGGTGGACGGGGTCAAGATCGACAGGAGTTTCGTGGCCGACATGCAGCGCGACCCGGACGACCTGGCCCTGACCACGGCGATCATCGCCATGGCCCACGCGCTGGGGATCACCGTGGTGGCCGAAGGCATCGAGCAGGAAGTGCAGTTCGACCTGCTGGCCCAGCGTGGCTGCGACCTGGCCCAGGGCTACTGGCTGAGCCACCCGGTCAGCGCCACCGACGTGGTGCAGATGATCGAATCGGGGATGTGACGCGCCGCGGCCACCGGGGGTGGCCGCGGCGCCTTACACCGGCCGCTTGCTGCTGTCGCCGGAGATCTCGCGGACCAGCTTGGGCACCAGGTAGCCGGACAGGCGCGCGGTCAGCTGCGCATGCAGGTCCTTGGCGGTGTCATCGTCGACCTCGAAATGGGCCACGCCTTCGACCCGGTCCACCTGGTAGAGGTAGTAGGGCAGCACGCCGGCGGCGAAGCTGCGCTCGCTCAGGTCCTGCAGGGCCGGCAGTGAATCGTTGACCCCGCGCAGCAGCACCGCCTGGTTGAGCAGGGTGGCCCCGGCCGCACGCAGGCGCGCCATCGCCGCGTCCACCGAAGCATCGAATTCATTGGCGTGGTTGGCATGGATCACGAACGCCACCGGCCACGGCAGGCTGACCAGCCACCGCACCAGTTCGTCATCCACGCGCTCGGGCAGCACCACCGGCAGGCGGCTGTGGATGCGCAGGCGGCGCAGGTGAGGGATCTGCCGCAGGGCCTGGGTCAGCTCGACCAGCTTGTGGGTGGCCAGCGACAGCGGATCGCCGCCGGACAGGATCACCTCGTCGATGTCCGGGTCCAGGGCGATGGCGTCCACCGCATCGCGCCAGCCTTCCCGGGCCGCGTTCTCGCTGCCGTAGTCGAAGTGGCGACGGAAGCAGTAGCGGCAGTTGATCGCGCAGCTGCCGGTGGTCACCAGCAGGGCGCGGCCCCGATACTTCTGGATCACCCCGGTGGCCTTCTTGGCGGCGCCGTCGCCGACCGCGTCCAGGCTGAAGCCCGGCACGACCTTGAGTTCGTCGGTGATCGGCAGGACCTGGCGCAGCAGGGGGTCGTGGCGGTCGCCGTGGCGCATCCGGGCCGCAAAGCCCTGCGGGACGCGCACCGCGAACTGGCCCGCCGCCGCGTCCGACACGCCCAGCTCCAGCGGGTCCAGCCCCAGCTGCCGCAACAGCTCGCGCGGGTCGCGGATCGCCTCGCGCCACCGTTGCTGCCAGCGGACGGGGGCGGCCAGGGGCGTGGCGGAAAGCTGCATGGAATGGGGGCCTGCGGTTATCATGTGGGTCAGAAATATCGCCTCACCCCACCGGTATCGGTGGGATATCCCATTCTATCCGGCTCGCCGCGCCTGCGCGGCGTTTGCCCATTCAGGAGTTTCAGCATGGCCACTGTTGGCATGAACGATGTCAAGAACGGGATGAAGATCCTGATCAACAACGAACCGGCCGTCATCACTGAGACCGAGTACGTCAAGCCGGGCAAGGGCCAGGCCTTTACCCGCATGAAGTACCGCTTCATCAAGTCGGGCCGCGTGGTCGAAATGACCATGAAGGCGACCGACGACGTGGAGAAGGCCGACGTCGTGGATACCAACATGGACTTCATGTACAGCGACGGCGAGTTCTGGCACTTCATGGACCCCGAATCCTTCGAGCAGGTCCAGGCCACCAAGTCCGGCATGGGCGGCGCCGAGAAGTGGCTGAAGGGCGAAGAGTCCTGCATCGTCACCCTGTGGAACGGCGAGCCGATCTTCGTCCAGCCGCCGAACTTCGTCGAGCTGAAGATCACCGAAACCGACCCGGGCGTCCGCGGCGACACCTCGGGCGGCGGCGGCAAGCCGGCCACCCTGGAAACCGGCGCGGTGGTCCGCGTGCCGCTGTTCGTCAACCAGGATGAAATCATCAAGGTCGACACCCGCTCGGGCGAGTACTCCGCCCGCGCAGGCAAGTAATCCGGCGAAGCCGGATTACGGTAGAGCCGACCGTTGGTCGGCAGCGGCACCCGGTAGAGCCGACCGTTGGTCGGCTGCCGATGCCACGCGCAGCCGACCAACGGCCGGCGCTACGTCAAGAGCGTCCCGTTCCAGAGCGTCCCGGTCGCCCACACCTTCGGGTCGTCCGCCCAGACAAGTGAGCCCGCATGACCGACACCGCACGCATTCCCGAAACCTGTGACCTGCTGATCGAAGCCGGTTACGTGGTCCCGATCGAACCGCATGCGGTGGTGCTGGAAGACCACGCCGTGGCTGTGCGTGGCAGCGAGATCATCGCGATCCTGCCGCGCGCCGAGGCCCGTGCGCGTTTCGCCCCCGTCCAGACCGTCTCGCGTCCCGACGCGGCGCTGATGCCGGGCCTGGTCAACGCGCACACCCACAACCCGATGACCCTGCTGCGCGGCGTCGCCGACGACCTGCCACTGATGGTGTGGCTGCAGCAGCACATCTGGCCGGTGGAAGCGGCGGTGATCGGACCGGAGTTCGTCGCCGACGGCACCACCCTGGCGATCGCCGAGATGCTGCGCGGTGGCACCACCTGCGCCAACGAAAACTACTTCTTCTCCGACGTCCAGGCCGCGGTCTACAAGCAGCACGGTTTCCGCGCGCTGGTCGGTGCGGTGATCATTGATTTCCCCACCGCCTGGGCCAAGACCGACGACGAGTACTTCGCCAAGGCCGGCGAGCTGCACGACCAGTGGCGCAACGACCCGCTGATCGGCACCTCGTTTGCCCCGCACGCGCCGTACACGGTCAACGACGCCAACTTCGAGCGCGTGCGCATGCTGTCCGACCAGCTGGACATGCAGGTGCACCTGCACACGCATGAGACCGCACAGGAAATCAGCGACTCGATCAAGCTGCACGGCCAACGCCCGCTGGCGCGACTGGACCGTCTCGGCCTGGTCAACGACCGCCTGATCGCGGTGCACATGACCCAGCTGACCGAAGCGGAAATCCACCTGTGCGCCGAGCGTGGCGTCAGCGTGGTGCATTGCCCCGAATCCAACCTCAAACTGGCCTCCGGGTTCTGCCCGGCCTGCGCCCTGCAGCGCGCCGGGGTGAACCTGGCCATCGGCACCGATGGCTGCGCCAGCAACAACGACCTGGACATGTTCAGCGAGAACCGCACGGCGGCGATCCTGGCCAAGGCCGTGGCCAACGATGCGACCGCGTTGGACGCGGCTACCACGCTGCGCGCGGCTACCCTGGGCGGTGCGCGCGCGCTGGGCTTCGGCGACCGCATCGGGTCGATCGAGGTCGGCAAGCAGGCCGACCTGGTCTGCGTGGACCTGTCCGCGCTGGAAACCCAGCCGCTGCACCATGTGCTGTCGCAGCTTGTGTATGCCGCCGGCCGCCACCAGGTCAGCGATGTCTGGATCGCCGGGCAGCCCAAGCTGGTCCAGCGCGAGCTGGTCGGCATGGACACTGCGGCGATCGTCGCCAACGCCCGCCAGTGGCGCGAGCGCATCCGCCACATCCGCGCTTGATGCACCAAGGATTCCCATGACTACCCCGCACGCTTCCACCAATTTCGACCAGGCCGAACTGGACAAGTTCGCCGCCCTCGCCAACCGCTGGTGGGACGTCGACGGCCCGCAGAAGCCGTTGCACGCGCTCAATCCGGTGCGCCTGCAGTACGTCGCCAGCCGCGTCACGCTGCGCGGTGCGCGCGTGCTCGACATCGGCTGCGGTGGCGGCCTGCTCAGCGAAGCGTTGGCCAAGGAGGGCGCTGACGTCACCGCGATCGACTTGGCCCCGGAACTGGTCAAGGTGGCGCGGCTGCACAGCCTGGAATCGGGTGTGCAGGTGGATTATCGCGTGCAGGCCGCCGAGGACCTGGCCGCCGAACAGCCGGGCAGTTTCGACGTGGTCACCTGCATGGAAATGCTCGAGCACGTGCCGGACCCGGGCGCGATCATCGCCGCCTGCCACCGTCTGCTCAAGCCCGGTGGCCAACTGTTCCTGTCCACGGTCAACCGCACCCCGGCCGCCTTCGCGGTAGCCATCGTCGGCGCCGAGTACGTCGCGCGGCTGTTGCCCAAGGGCACGCACCACTACCAGGATTTCATCAAGCCGGCCGAGCTGGGCAAGTGGCTGCGCGCGTCCGATTTCAACCTGCGCGACGTCAGCGGCATGGCCTACGAACCGTGGCGCAACCGCGCGCGCCTGAGTTCGCGCACCGACATCAATTACCTGGCCCATGCGGTCAAGCCGGACGATGCCGCCCGTGTCTGAGTCTGGTTTCCCGCAGGCGGTGTTGTTCGACCTGGACGGCACGCTGCTCGACAGCGCGCCGGACATGCTGGCCACGGCCAACGCGATGCTGGCCGCGCGCGAGCGCCCGCCGACCACCCTGGACGCACTGCGTCCGGTGGTCTCCAAGGGCTCGCGAGCGATGGTGTCGGTGGCCTTCCCGGAACTGGGGCAGATCGAGCGCGATGCGCTGGTGCCGGAGTTCCTCGAGCGCTATGAAGGCCTGATCGGCCAGTACGCGACGCTGTTCGACGGCGTGGCAGGCATGCTCGATGCGCTGGATGCCGCCGGCTGCGTGTGGGGCATCGTCACCAACAAGCCGGAATACCTGGCCCGTCTGATCGTGCCGCAGCTGGGCTGGGAAAGTCGCTGCAAGGTGCTGATCGGGGGCGATACCCTGGCCCAGCGCAAGCCGCATCCGCTGCCCCTGCTGGCCGCAGCCGAGCGCCTGCAGATCGACCCGGCCACCTGCATCTACGTGGGCGATGACGAACGCGACATCGTCGCTGCCAATGCCGCCGGCATGGCCTCGGTGGCCGCGCTGTGGGGTTACCGGCTCGATGCCGACGACCCGCTGGCGTGGGGCGCGGAGTGCATGATCGAACAGCCCGCGCAGCTGCAGCGGGCTGACGCCTGGCCGGTGGCACGCGCCTGATCGCCCGCCAGGCATCGGCCGTGGGCCGAGGCGCAACGCAACCCAGGCATGCACCGGCAATCGGCCGGTGCACACCCCGGTAGCCGCCGACGGTTGGTCGGCACATCACTTCCAAGGATTTCCCGTGACAACTTCCAGCGCCCTCGACAGTTTCCTGGACAAGTGGCGGACCCGCTGGCCGGAATGGTCGGTGGCCGAACCGTTCGTGCCCGAGGCGCAGCGCAGCCTGGCCGTGGCATGGTTCACGCTGCTGCAGGAGTTCGACGACATCCTCAACACCAACGGCGACCCGACCCCGTCCGACGCCAAGCTGGCGTGGTGGGGCGAAGAACTGCGCAGCTGGGCCGCGCAGCGCTCGCGGCATCCGCTGGGGCGCCTGCTGGAGCCGGTGCGTGCGCCGTGGACGGCGCTGGCCGACACCCTGCCGGACTTGATCGATGCGCGCGCAGCCGCGCTGGAGCCGGCGCAGGCGCGGCGTGCGCTGCAGCCCTACGCAGCGGCAGTGGCGGCGGTGGAAGCGGTGATGTTCGACACCCCGGCGCGTGGCGACGTGGCCGCCCCGGTGCTGGTACAGACGTTGGCGCAGCGGCTGCAGGAGGCGGGCGTGGCGGCGGTACCGCGCTCGCTGCTGGACGTCGACGGCGACACCGCCGCCCAGCAGTGGGCGCGGCAGCTGCTGGCCCAATGGCCGGCGCGTGTCGCCGGTCCGCGCGTACGTCGCATGTATGCCTCCCTGGCACGCACGCGGCTGCAGGCCAGCGCGCAAGGCCGCGAGCTCAAGGTAACGCCGATGCGCACGTTGCTGCGCACGTGGTGGGCCGGTCGGGGCTGATCTGGCGCCACCCTGTAGATGTGGCGGCAACAGGAGGCACCGCCTCTGTGTGGCGGCCTCGGGAGGCATTCACCGCCTGCGTGCGTCGGCACCGGCAGGCGCGCACCGGTAGGGGCGGTTCCCGAACGACCGCCGGCCGTGTTGATCGACACTGGGGCGCATGACGGCTGCCGGAGCAGCGCTTTCGTCAGTGATCATGCGTAACCGGATGGTGCACCGCCCTCGGCGGTCGTTCGGGAACCGACCCTCACAGCGCGCCGTACCGGCCGCGCACAACTCGCTTGCCGCGCGCGCAGCTTACCTGCCGCATGCATCCATCACTTGCCGCGTTCAAGCACCAGCAGTGGATCGATCCGCGTGTCGAACCAGTTCATGCCCCAGTGCAGGTGTGGCCCGGTCGCACGCCCGGTGGCGCCGACGGCGGCGATGACCTGGCCCTGTTCGACGCGGTCGCCGACCTTCACGTCGATGCGCGACAGGTGCAGGAAGTTCGAGCTGATCCCGAAACCATGGTCCAGCAGCAAGGTGCCACCGGTCAGGTACAGGTCCGGGCCGGCGAAGGTGACCACGCCGGCCGCCGGTGCCTTCACCGGGGTGCCGGTCGGCACGGCGATGTCCATGCCCGAGTGACCCGCGCCGGGCTGGCCGTTGTAGACGCGCGCATTGCCGAAACGGCCGCTGATGCGGCCCTGCACCGGCCAGATGAAGGCCTGGGCGAAGTCGGTGCGGTTGTCGTCGCGCGCACGCGCGGCGGTGACCTGGGCCTGCTCGCGCTTGATCCGTTCGGCAATTGCTGGCGGCGGGTTGACGGTCTTGGGCGGCACGCCGTTGACCCGCTCGGTCGGCCAGTCGCGCGCGGTCACCGCGATGCTGACCGTCTCGCTGCCGCCGTCGGGGCGCTGTACCTGGAGCTGCAGCGGCCCTTTCTCGTCGCGCCCGATGCCGAACACCACGCTGCCATAGCCACTCACCCGCAGGCTGCGGCCGGCGTACTGGACCACGCTTCCGGCCGGCACCTTGCCGATCACCATCGCGCCCTGCGACGCACTGGCGGTAAACACGACGCGACCGTCCGCCTGCGCCGAGGCGGGCGAGGGCAGCATGCCGCCCACCATCACACCGCCTGCCAGGAGCAGGCCGACACTCAAGACCCGTGCACGCATCAGCGGTCGAAGCTCATGCGCTGACCATTGGGCGCACCGACCAGCTGCGTCCCGTCCCAGGCCAGTTCGCCGTTGACCCAGGTCGAGGCGATGCGCGAGCGGAAGGTCATGCCTTCAAACGGAGACCAGCCGCACTTGGACAGCACATCTTCGCGCTTGACCGTAAACGGCACGTCTTCCACCAGCACCAGGTCGGCGAAGTAGCCTTCGCGCAGGTAGCCGCGCTGGCTCACATCGAACAGCTGCGCCGGAGCGTGCGCGAACTTCTGCACCACCTGGGTGATGTCCAGCTTGCCTTCGTGGACCAGCTCCAGCGCGGCGACCAGCGCGTACTGCACCAGCGGCAGGCCGGACGGTGCCTGCGGGTAGGGCTTCTGCTTCTCTTCCCAGGTGTGCGGGGCGTGGTCGGTGGCCAGCACGTCGATCACGTCCTCGGCCACGGCGCGGGTCAGGGCCTCGCGATCGCTGGCTTCCTTGATGGCCGGGTTGCACTTGATCAGGTTGCCCAGCCGCGCGTAATCGCTGCGGTCAAAGCGAAGGAAGTGGATGCAGGTCTCGGCGGTGATCTGCTTGCGGCTGCCATCGGCACGGATCAGCGGGCCGCGCTCGAACAGTTTCAGTTCGTCGGCGGTGGAGATGTGCAGCACGTGCAGGCGGGTGCCGTGCTTTTTGGCCAGCGAGACGGCCAGCTCGGAGGACTTCAGGCAGGCCTCGCGCGAGCGGATGTCCGGGTGCTGTTCGGCACTGAGGGCGTCGCCATACTTCTCGGCGTACTCCTTGGCCTTGGCATCGATCATCGGCGTGTCTTCGCAATGCGTGATGATCGGGGTCGGCGCGTCGCGGAAGATCGCGTCGAGGGTGTCCGGGTTGTCCACCAGCATGTTGCCGGTGGAGGCACCCATGAACACCTTGATGCCCGGTGCGGTCTTGGGGTCCAGCGACTGGATGTGGGCCAGGTTGTCGTTGCTGGCGCCCATGTAGAAGCCGTAGTTGGCGCGTGCGCGGCCGGCGGCGGCGTCGTATTTGGCCTGCAGGATGTCGGCGCTGAGCGTCGGCGGATTGGTGTTGGGCATGTCCATGAAGCTGGTCAGGCCGCCGGCCACGGCCGCGGCCGATTCGGTGGCGATGTCGCCCTTGTGGGTCAGGCCCGGCTCGCGGAAGTGCACCTGGTCGTCGATCATGCCCGGCAGCAGCCAGCGGCCGGCGGCATCTACGACGGTTTCACCCGGGCGGGCCTCCAGGCCGGCGCCGATCTGCGCGATGCGGCCGTTTTCGATGCGCAGGTCGCCGTCGCTGATGCGACCTTCGTTGACCAGGCGGGCGTTGACGATGAGCGTGGAGGACATTTCAGTGTTTTCCTGTGCAGCGGCAGGCGGCGTCGTCCGTGGCGCGCGGCGGCACCTCGTCGATGCCACCGGGATGGAAGGGATGGCAACGGCCCAGCCGGCGCGCGGCCAGCCAGCTCCCGCGCGCGGGCCCATGCGTGGCGATGGCCTGCATGGCGTATTCAGAACAGCTGGGCATGAAGCGGCAACGCGGCCCCAGCAACGGGCTGATGAAGCGCTTGTAGAAGCGCAGCAGGGCGATGAGCAGGCGTGAGATCACCCGCCAATCTTAGAGCAGTTGGCATGAAGGCCGCATTTGTCGCAGGATGGGGCGTTGGCTCCCCTCCGCGTCCACGCGCGTGGCGGGCCGCCCCGGCTGCTGGCCGGGTCAGGTGCCGAACGGCGCAGGTCGGTCCGCTCGATGGGCGGATCGGCCGCACCCCTTGTGACTCCGGGGCTGAACGGAGTAGGCGGTGTGGTTGCTGCTGCTGGTCGGGTAGGCTATAAAGGCCCGCTTTCCCGGGCCCCGGGGAAACCAAGGAAGAGCGTTTCGTGGCTGCTAAAAAAACTGCAAAGAAGGCCGTCAAGGCCGCCAAGAAAACCGCCAAGCCTGTTGCTAAGAAGTTGGCGGCCAAGTCCGTTGCCAAAAAACCGGCCCCCAAGCCGGCTGGCAAGCCTGCATCCAAACAACCGGCGGCCAGGACGGCACCCGTAAAGAAATCCACGGCCAAGGCACCGGCCACGCCGGCGAAGAAAGCCGTCGCCAAGAAGCCGGTGGTCGCCAAGACCCCGGTGAAGAAGGCGGCTGCCACCAAGCCGGTAGTAAAGAAAGCGGCGGCCAAGAAGGCTGCGCCGTCCAAGCCGGTCGCCAAGGCGCCGGTGAAGAAGGCCGCGGTCGGCAAGACCGTCGCGAAGAAATCCGCGGCGCCGGCTGTGTCCAAGCCGGCTCCCAAGCCGACCCCGGTGAAGAAGGTTGCGGCCAAACAGCCGTCGCCCGCGCCGGTGAAGGCGAGCAAGACTGCCAGCAAGCCCGTGGCAACCAGGTCGGCGTCCAAGCCGGCTGCAGCACCCGTAGTGAAGTCCGCACCGAAGCCGGCATCGCCGGCACCGGCCAAGTCTGTCCCGGCCAAGTCCGCGGCCAAGCCTGTTACCCCTCCGGCGTCCGCGCCGGCGCCGGTAGCGGCAGCCCCCGCCTCGAAAGCCCCGCAAAACAAGAATCCCGTGCCCGTTTCGAAATCGCCTGCAAAAACCCCCGTCAAGTCCGAGTCCGCCCCCAAGCCTGTGTCGCGTCCGGTCGGCAAGGTCGCCGTTGCCGTGGCAGCGCGCTCGTCTGCTCCGGCTCCGCGCACCAAGGTCAAGGTGGTGGAATACAAGACTGACGAAGCCACTGGTCGTCCGATCCTGCCCGACGGCTACAAGCCGAGTGCGGAAGAGGAATACATGAGCCCGCTGCAGCTGGAGTATTTCCGCCAGCGCCTGCAGCACTGGCGCAATGATCTGGTCGAGGAATCCAAGCAGACCATCGCGAACCTGCAGGAAGAAGTGCGTGATATCGGCGATGAAGCCGAGCGCGCCACCCGCGAGACCGAGAACTCGCTGGAACTGCGTACCCGCGATCGTTACCGCAAGCTGATCGGCAAGATCAACAGCACGCTCAAGCGCCTGGAAGACGGTGACTACGGCTACTGTGTCGATACGGGCGAGGAAATCGGCCTGGATCGTCTGGAAGCCCGTCTGACCGCCGAACGCACCATCGACGCCCAGGAGCGTTGGGAGCACCTGCAGAAGCAGCAGGGCGACTGATTGCCTGGTTGTTGATGGATGCACAGAGAAACCCGGCTTCGGCCGGGTTTTTTTTTGGTTTTTTCTTCAAGTCATGCGCTCAGGTCAACGACACAACCAGGTCAACTGCTCTGGGTGTGCGCCTGTGCTGGCTTGGGCGGGTACGGRTGGGCTGGCGGGACACGCTGCAAGTACGTCCTTGTAAGCTCGCGTGCGCCATCCATGGCGCACGACGGTCCCGCCARCCCACCCGTACCCGCCCTTGACCGTGTGCTGGTGCGCAACGAAAGAGCGCGGCACGTGCGCCGGGTCATCGCGCTCTGCCTTGCCATGGCCACCGAGAACTCTCCGGGGCGGGTACGGGTAGGTTGGTGGGACCGTTGGGCGCCATGGATGGCGCACGCGAGCCTCCACGGATGGATTTACGGCGTGTCCCGCCAGCCCACCCGTACCCGCGCCAATCAGTGCAGGTAAGCACTCGCCGCCTTTGCTCTCCGTTTCTGTACCAGGCAGAGCGTCTTTTCAGCGCACAGTCAACGGCATGCCGAGCGATCAGTAGCTACTGCAGGTCGCGCAGGTTCAAGTTGCGCAGGGTGGGGTTCTTCCAGGCGGTGACGCCGGCCACGCTCAGCACCGCGAAACCGCCCAGGACCACCGCAGGGACCAGCCCGAGCAGCTTGGCCATCGTGCCGGCGTAGAACGCACCCAGTTCGTTGGAGGAACTGATGAAGATCCCGTTGATCGAGGACACCCGGCCGCGCATCGCTTCGGGTGTGGCCAACTGCAGGATCGTCGAGCGGATCACCACCGACACCCCGTCGAACGCCCCGTAGAACAGCAGGATCAGCGCCGACAGCCAGAAGCTGTGCGACAGGCCGAAGCCGATCACGCACAGGCCGAACCCGGCCACCGCGCACAGCAGCACCCGCCCGGCATTGCGCTGCAGCGGACGACGGGCCAGCCACAGCCCCACGCAGACCGACCCCAGTGCCGGTGCCGCGCGCAGGATGCCCAGCCCTTCCGGGCCGTGGTGCAGGATTTCATGCAGGAACGCCGGCAGCATCGCCACCACCCCGCCCAGCAGCACCGAAAACATGTCCAGTGCCATCGCCCCGACCATGATCCGGTTACCCAGCACGAAGCGACCGCCCTCGGCGATGCTCTTGAAGATCGGCGCGGCCGGGCCGGCGTGCACCGGCTCGGACACCCGCAGCACCGCCAGGCAGCCCACCGCGATCAGCGCCACCGCCACCGCCACCCCGTAGGCCACGCCCTTGCCGCCGGTGGCCACCAGCAGGCCGCCCAGCGCCGGGCCGGCCACCATGCCGGCCTGGAACACCACCGCGCCCAGGCCCGCGCCGCGCGCGTACTGCGGGCGTTCGAGTACCCGGGCGAACAGCGCGTTGTAGATCGGCGACAGGAACGCGCGGACCATGCCGGTCATCGCGATCGCCGCGTAGATCGGCCACACCCCGTGGAACGGCAACCAGCCCTGCGCGACCGCGGTAAGCACCACGGCGGTGAGTACCAGCCCGCTGGCCGCCACCATGCCCAGCCGGCGGCGCGGCAGGTGGTCCACCAGGTAGCCGGCGAACGGGGTCACGCAGAAGAACGGCAGCACCTCGGCCAGGCCGACCAGGCCCAGCGAGAACGGATTGCGGGTTACTTCGTAGATGTGCCAGCCGACCGTGACCGCCACGATCTGGTAGGACAGCATCGCGCAGATGCGATACGCCAGCAGCAATGCGAAGCCGGGCCGCGCCAGCAGCGTGAGCGCGCGCTCCGGTGTCTCGGCAGGGGCGTCGGTACTCACGACTGCGCGTGCTGGGACTGCGCGGTCTCGCGGATGAAGGCGAGCATGGCCGCCACGCCGTTGCTGCGCGTTGGCGACAGATGGCGCGACAGCCCGATGTCCTGGATGTAGGTCGGTTCGGTGGCCAGGATCTCGGCCGCCGAGCGCCCCGAGTACACGCGCAGCGCCAGGTAGATCAGCCCGGAGACGATCGCCGAGTCGCTGATGGCGTGGAAGCGCAGGGTCTGCGCATTGCCTTCCGGCACGATCCAGACCATCGACTGGCAGCCGAGCAGACGGTGCTGTTCGGTCTTCCACTCTTCCGGGAAGGTCGGCAGCTTGCGGCCCAGGTCGATCAGGTACTGGTAACGCTCGGACCAGTCGCCGAAGAAGGCGAACTCCTCGGCGATGGCGGCCTGTGCCTCGGCAGCTGTGGCTTCAAGCGGGAACGGGGATGAGATGGTCATGGGGGGCTCCGGGCCGGTGTGCGCCTTCCGTGGGCTSGCCGTGATGGTTCAAAGGAAGCGCCCGGTCGTCCATGGCCGGGTCCGTGTCGTGGCAGCGCCCGGCCCTTGGCCGGGCGACGCATCAGCGCTTGCGTGCCCAGCGCACGCCCTGGGCGGTGTCCTCCAGCACGATGCCCTCGGCGGCGAGCTGGTCGCGCAGGGCATCGGCCCGGGCAAAGTCGCGCGCCTGCTTGGCTGCGCTGCGCGCGTCGATCAGGCCCTGGATGCGCGCGTCGTCGTCGGCATCGCCGGGGGCATTGCCGAACCACGCGGCCGGATCCTGCTGCAGCAGGCCCAGCGCCAAGCCGGCGCCGAGCAACGCGGTCTTCCACTGCGCCTGCTCGCCCGGGGCGGCCTTGCGGGCCTCGCCGGCGATGCGGGCCAGTTCGGCCAGCGCCTGCGGGGTGTTGAGGTCATCGTCCAGCGCTGCCTCGATCTCGGCCGGGATCACCGCCGCCGCCTGCACGTCGGCCAGGTCGCGCAGGGTGCCGTACAGACGGTCCAGCGTCCGTACGGACTGCTCGATCAGCGCATCGGACCAGTCCAGCGGCTGCCGGTAGTGCGCCGACAGCAGCGCATAGCGCAGCGCTTCGGGGGCGTGCTTGCGGACCAGGTCGTGCACGCGCTCGATGTTGCCGATCGACTTGCTCATCTTCGCACCGCCGAAGTTGAGCATGCCGTTGTGCAGCCAGAACCGCGCGAAGATCCGCCCGCCATGGGCGCACTCACTCTGCGCGATCTCGTTTTCGTGGTGCGGGAACTGCAGGTCCACGCCGCCGGCATGGATGTCGATGGTTTCACCCAGGTGCGCGGCGGCCATTGCCGAGCACTCGATGTGCCAGCCGGGGCGGCCACGGCCCCACGGCGATGCCCAGCCGGGCAGGTCGTCGCTGGACGGCTTCCACAGCACGAAGTCGCCCGGCTCGCGCTTGTAGGGGGCCACGTCCACGCGTGCGCCGGCCAGCATTTCGTCCGGGTCCCGGCGCGAGAGCTTGCCGTAGTCGGCGTAGGAGCTGACCGAGAACAGCACGTGGCCTTCGGCGGCGTAGGCGTGGCCGGCGGCGATCAGCTGCTCGATCATCGTCACGATCTGCGGTATGTGCGCGGTGGCTTCCGGCTCGATATCCGGGGGAACCACGCCCAACGCGCCCATGTCTTCACGGTAGGCGGCGGCGAAACGGTCGGTGATGGCGCTGATCGGCACGTTCTGTTCACGCGCGGCGGTGTTGATCTTGTCGTCCACGTCGGTGATGTTGCGCGCATAGCGCAGGCCGCCAAAGCGGCGCCGCAGCAGGTCGGCCAGCACCCCGAACACCACCGGGCCACGGGCATTGCCGATGTGCACATAGTTGTAGACCGTGGGGCCGCAGACATACAGGGTCGGACAGGTCGCATCGAGCGGGGTGAACGGTTCGAGCTGGCGTGTCAGGGTGTTGTGCAGGCGCAGGGTCATGGGGGTCGGTGGCGGGGAGGGAAGGGGGCAAGCCCACGATTTTAGATCACATCCGCGTTCAGCGCCGGGGGTCCTGGCTGTCCGCCAGGGCAACGGCCTATGGGCAGAATCGTCGCGGAAGGGTAATGTTCAGCCCCTTGTGCCTGGCACTCCCTAAACTAGCCACCTTGTCCTCTTACCTGTTGCCAATGAAATCCGCTTCGTTGCTGACGCTGGCCTGCCTGCTCGGAGGTGCCGCCTTCGGGGCGTGCGCCCAGGACGGTGAGGTCCGTAACCGGGTGGTGATCGTGGAGAACGTCAAGTTCGACTACGCACAGGTGCTCAACGTGGAGCCGGTGTTCCAGACCCTGCGCGCGACCCGCACCGAAGAGCACTGCGAGCCGGTGTCCACGCGCACGCTGGCGCCGGTCAACGTGACCGGCGAGGAGCCGCAGGAAGACAAGGGCCGCTTCGGCCGTTTCATGGACTCGGTGCGCTCGATCTTCCGCCGTGAAGACGGGAGCGAGGAAGAGACGCCGGTCGCCGAGGCGCCGGCCCCGGCGGCCAACAACGGCCCGCTGCTGACCCGTGAATGCCGGATCATTCCGGTCGGCCGCGAGTTCCGCCGGCCCATCGCCTATGACGTGGACTACGTCTACAAGGGCACCAAATACCGCTCGCGACTGCCCGAAGATCCGGGCAACCGGCTCAAGATCCGGGTCTCGATCACTCCGTGGATGGGCGCCGAGCAGGGCAGCGCCGCCAATCCGTGAGGTCTGTCGCCTGAATGTTCCCTTCAGGTCTTGCACCCACCCCGTGCGCATGCAAAGATTGGCGGCCATGAAACTCACCGACTTCCAGCACGACACCAGCGCCGCCCGTATGGCTACGGGCATGACGTCGCGTGCCCGCCGACCGGAACCCCACATTTTCGCTGGGTAACCGGAGCTTCGTGCTGTCTGTTCGGAAAACCCAGCCCCCGCGCTGGGTTTTTTCGTTTCTACGATCTGAAAAGTTTCATCTGTATACGTTTGTTTGAGCCCTGACCGCGCCCCGGCGCCCCCAACCTCCCCCGGCAACGGTGGAAAACCAGCCGCAAAGGATCGATCGATGTCCCTGAAGCACTTCCTGAACACCCAGGATTGGAGCCGCACCGACCTGGATGCCCTGCTGACCCAGGCCGCGCTGTTCAAGCGCAACAAGCTGGGTAACGAGCTCAAGGGCAAGTCGATTGCCCTGGTGTTCTTCAATCCGTCCATGCGCACCCGCACCAGCTTCGAGCTGGGGGCCTTCCAGCTGGGCGGCCACGCGATCGTGCTGCAGCCGGGCAAGGATGCATGGCCCATCGAGTTCAACCTGGGCTCGGTAATGGACGGGGACACCGAAGAGCACATCGCCGAGGTGGCGCGGGTGCTGGGCCGCTACGTCGACCTGATCGGCGTGCGTGCGTTCCCGAAGTTCATCGACTGGACCAAGGATCGCGAGGACGAAGTGCTCAGGAGCTTTGCCAAGTACTCGCCGGTGCCGGTCATCAATATGGAGACCATCACCCACCCGTGCCAGGAACTGGCCCACGTGATGGCGCTGCAGGAACACTTCGGCACCCAGGACCTGCGCGGCAAGAAGTACGTGCTGACCTGGACCTACCACCCCAAGCCGCTCAACACCGCCGTGGCCAACTCGGCGCTGACCATCGCCACCCGCATGGGCATGGACGTGACCCTGCTGTGCCCGACCCCGGACTACCTCCTGGACGAGCGCTACATGGGCTGGGCCGAGCAGAACGTGGCCGAGAGCGGCGGTTCGCTGCAGGTCAGCCATGACATCGCCAGCGCCTACGCCGGTGCCGACGTGGTGTACGCCAAGAGCTGGGGCGCGCTGCCGTTCTTCGGCAACTGGGAACCGGAAAAGCCGATCCGCGACCAGTACAAGCACTTCATCGTCGACGAAGCCAAGATGGCCCTCACCAACAACGGTGTCTTCAGCCACTGCCTGCCGCTGCGCCGCAACGTGAAGGCCACCGACGGGGTAATGGACTCGGCGCAGTGCATCGCCATCGACGAAGCCGAGAACCGCCTGCATGTGCAGAAGGCGATCATGTCGGCGCTGATCGGCCGGTAACGCCATCAACGGGTATCGAACATTGCAGCCGACCAACGGTCGGCTCTACCCAACCGGCGCATCGAACAATTCAGCCGATCAACGCAAGATTTCAGCCGATCGGCGCACCGAACATTCCTGCCGACCAACGGTCGGCTCTACCGAATCCTCATCCCCCAATTGGACCCTGACCCCCATGAGCAATAAAGACATCGTCCTGGCTTTCTCCGGCGGACTCGACACCAGCTTCTGCGTGCCCTACCTGCAGGAGCGCGGCTACAACGTGCACACCGTGTTTGCCGATACCGGCGGCGTCGATGACGACGAGCGCGATTTCATCGAGAAGCGCGCCGCCGAGCTGGGCGTCACCAGCCACGTCACCGTCGACGGTGGCCCGGCGATCTGGAACGGCTTCGTCAAGCCGTTCGTGTGGGCCGGCGAAGGCTACCAGGGCCAGTACCCGCTGCTGGTGTCCGACCGTTACCTGATCGTGGACGCCGCACTCAAGCGCGCCGCCGAGCTGGGCACCAACATCATCGCCCACGGCTGCACCGGCATGGGCAACGACCAGGTCCGCTTCGACCTGGCCGTGAAGGCACTGGGCGACTATCAGATCGTCGCCCCGATCCGCGAGATCCAGAAAGAGCACACCCAGACCCGCGCCTACGAGCAGAAGTACCTGGAAGAGCGCGGCTTCGGCGTGCGCGCCAAGCAGCAGGCCTACACCATCAACGAGAACCTGCTGGGCCTGACCATGTCCGGTGGCGAGATCGACCGTTGGGAAGCGCCGGGCGAAGGTGCCCGTGGCTGGTGCGCGCCGCGCAGCGCGTGGCCGATCGAGCCGCTGACCGTCAAGCTGAAGTTCGTCGAAGGCGAGGCGGTCGAGCTGGACGGCAAGGCACTGCCGGGTGAGCAGATCCTGGTCAAGCTCAACAAGCTGTTCGCCCCGTACGGCGTCGGCCGTGGCGTGTACACCGGCGACACCGTGATCGGCCTGAAGGGCCGCATCGTGTTCGAAGCCCCGGGCCTGGTCTCGTTGCTGGCCGCGCACCGCGCGCTGGAAGACGCGGTGCTGACCAAGCAGCAGAACCGCTTCAAGCCGGACGTGGCGCGCAAGTGGGTGGAGCTGGTGTACGAAGGCTTCTACCACGACCCGCTCAAGACCGACATCGAGGCGTTCCTGAAGTCCTCGCAGACCAAGGTCAACGGCGAAGTGGTGCTGGAAACCCGTGGCGGGCGCGTCGATGCGGTGGCGGTGAAGTCGCCGCACCTGCTCAACACCAAGGGCGCCACCTATGCGCAGTCGGCCGATTGGGGCGTGGAAGAGGCGGAAGGCTTCATCAAGCTGTTCGGCATGAGCTCGACCTTGTACGCGCAGGTAAACCGCTAAGCCGATTCACCGGGGTGCCGGCCACTGGCCGGCGCCTCGCAAAGCCGATGGAGGGGTAGTGCCGGCCGCTGGCCGGCTCCTGGAACGGCCGGATCATTGCAGAGC
>NZ_JBFULC010000037.1:0-40000 GCF_056400525.1 Stenotrophomonas sp. P5_A9 | reverse complement strand
GCGGCCCCTCCGGTCGCGGCTGGACCAATCGAAGCGGCAGCAGCCACGGTCAGCCCCCGCCTTGTATTTGTCATGACAGGGTGCGAAAGTCCCTTGCCGATTATCAAGACGGCAACGATGAGCAAGAAGATTCCGCTGTTGATCGACACCGACCCGGGTGTCGATGATGCCCTGGCCCTGTTGATGGCCTTCGCCGATGAGCGCCACGACATCGTCGGCCTGACCATCGCCGCCGGCAACGTGGGCCTGGACCACACCGTCCGCAACGCCCTGAAGCTGTGCGAAGTGGCGGGCCGCGAAGACGTCCCGGTGTTCGCCGGTACCCCCGATCCGCTCCTGCACCCGTCGGTGGACGCCGCCCACGTGCACGGCGCTGACGGCTTCGGCGATGTGAACCTGCCGGCCGCCAAGCGCCAGGCCGAGGCCGAACACGCTGCCCTGGCAATCCTGCGCCTCTCGCACGAATACGCCGGCGAGCTGTTCCTGGTCGCACTCGGACCGCTTACCAATCTCGCCCTGGCCCTGAAGCTCGACCCGACCCTGCCGCAGCGCGTAAAGCGCTTCCTGGTGATGGGCGGGGCGGTGACCTGCCACGGCAACATCACCCCGGCGGCCGAGTTCAACATCGCCTTCGATCCGGAAGCGGCGCACATCGTGTTCACCGGCTTCCCGCATATCGAAGTAGCCGACTGGGAAGCCACCGTCGCCCACGGCCTGCTGCATGCCGACGTGGAACAGTGGCTGGCCGCCGACAGCGACAAGGCCCGCTTCTACGAGCTGATCTCGCGCCAGACCCGCCTGTGGTCCGAAGACAGCCGCGGCGAGCGCTGGTTCGCCGCCGATGCCCTGGCCATGGCCTGGGCGCTGCAGCCCGAAGGCGCGCTGCGGGTCGAATCGCGCCCGCTGAACATCGAACTGGCCGGCGTGCACAGCCGAGGTGCTACCATTGTCGACTGGAACCGCCAGACCGGGCAGCCGGACAACACCCAGCTGCTGATGGCCTACGACCAAGGGCGCTTTGAGGCCCAGGTCCGGGCGGCACTCGGCGTCTGACGACGCCGCTGCGGCGGACCTTTCGCACGGTTGATGACCCCGGCTTGCCCTTGGCGGCATCCGGGGCTATAATGCCGCTCTTGATCACCAGCCCTTATTACGGTGCGCGCCCATGAAGGCCGATACTCATCCTGTTTACCGCGACGTGGTTTTCCACGACGTTACCTCTGATTTCAAGATCCTGACCCGTTCGACCATGTCCACCAAGGACACGGTCAAGTGGGAAGACGGCAACGAGTACCCGCTCGTCAAGGTGGAAATCTCCTCGGCTTCGCATCCGTTCTATACGGGCAAGCACAAGGTGATCGACACCAGCGGCCGTATCGACAAGTTCCAGAAGCGTTTCGGCAAGCCGGCGCCGACCGCAGCCTGAGTTGTCGCTGCAGTTGCATGAAAACAACGGTCGCTTTGGCGGCCGTTGTTTTTTTGTGTCCGCGAAAAATGGATGGCTGGCGCCTGTCTGAACGCCAGCTGGCGGGCGTGCGGCATCGGCGGAACGCTGCATCCGGACATTCTTGTCCAGCGCCCCCGCAGCCCTTGCGGCTACTGGCGCAGTGCGTCCATACGCATGCCGGTACCGGCGTCTACGACTTCCGTCCTAGGGCGTCGAAAATGTTGCTGTGCGATAATGGCGGGATCCACGATAACGATCGTGGACTTCCTTCACGTGCCTGCCCCATGCGCTTGGGTGGGCGCCTTCCCTCGAGGAGCGCACACAGTGTCCGATCTTGATCAGGTCACGCTCAACGCCGGCGAAAAGTCGGTTGTTTTGCCCGTCATCAAACCTACGCTCGGCAACGATTGCGTCGATATCTCGAAGCTGACCAAGGAAACCGGTCTCTTCACGTACGACTCCGGCTTTACTGCCACCGCCAGCTGCAAGTCCGCCATCACCTATATCGACGGTGACAAGGGCGTGCTGCTGTATCGCGGCTATCCGATCGAGCAGCTCTCGGAAAAGTCCAGCTACGTCGAAGTGGCCTACCTGCTGATCAATGGCGAGCGTCCGAGCGCCGAGCAGTTGAAGGCCTTCACCGACGAGCTGGCTGCTGAAGCCAACGTCGATGATTCCATCAACACGCTGATCGGCAGCTTCGCCAAGGATGCCCATCCGATGGCCATCCTGACCGCCGCCATCGCGCAGCTGTCGGGTATCTACCACGCCTCGCTGGACCTGTCCGACGCCGAACAGCGCCGCCATGCGGCCGTGCGCCTGATCGCCAAGGTGCCGACCCTGTCGGCGCTGATCTACCGCCACGGCAAGGGCCTGCCGGCCAACAAGCCGGACACCTCGCTGGATTACGTCAGCCGCTTCCTGAAGCAGACCTTCGAATCGGCCGACGGCCAGTACGAACTGAACCAGGACGTGGTCAAGGCGCTGGACCTGCTGTTCATCCTGCACGCCGACCACGAGCAGAACGCCTCGACCTCGACCGTGCGTCTGGTCGGTTCGACCGGTGCCAACCCGTACGCGTCGGTCGCCGCGGGCGTCACCGCGCTGTGGGGTCCGGCCCACGGCGGTGCCAACGAAKCCGTGCTGAAGATGCTGGAAGAGATCGGTTCGGCCGACAACGTCGAGTCCGCCGTGCTCAAGGCCAAGGACAAGACCTCCGGCTTCCGCCTGATGGGCTTCGGCCACCGCGTGTACAAGAACTTCGACCCGCGCGCCAAGGTCATCGGTGAGATGACCGGCAAGGTGCTCAAGCAGCTGGGCGTGCAGGATCCGCTGCTGGACGTGGCCGTCAAGCTGGAACAGGCCGCGCTGCAGGACGACTACTTCGTCGCCCGCAAGCTCTACCCGAACGTCGATTTCTACAGCGGCATCATCTACAAGGCGCTGCAGATCCCGACCGAAATGTTCACCGTCATGTTCGCCCTGGGCCGTACCTCCGGCTGGGTGGCGCATTGGCTGGAGCAGCAGGTCGATCCGGAAATGAAGATCGGCCGTCCGCGCCAGGTCTACACCGGCAGCGACGTGCGCGACTACCAGGGCTGATCGCCCCGGTACCTCGTCTTGAAGAACGCCCCGCATTGCGGGGCGTTTTTTTTGGCTCTTCGCCCATACGCGGGACAAGCAGAAACGTCCCATGACACTTCCACGCACAGCCATCGGCGGGTTGGGCGTTGGGCCCCGATGCCCTTTCCGGCGACGGTCCTCCGGCGTCGGCCTGCGGTCGCCCCCTCCTCCTTTATTTCGCCTCGAAGGGCATGGGGCCAGCGCCCGACCCACCGGCCACCGCCCAAACGCCCGGCGTCCACCTGCGTACCGCGAGCCGAGCCCCGTAGCAGCCGGTAGGCCCCTGGGCAAAATAAAGGAGGAGGCCGCCCCGCGGCCGGGGGACATTTGCGCCAGGGKCCTACCGGCGGATACGGGGCCCTCACGCTCGCCACCAGCCCGATCGGAGACGCCAGCCCATCCCAACGGCCTGCACACCCGGCCACCCGCGTAGCGTCGTGCTCACGCTGCGACGGGCCTTGCAACAAGACCTCTCCCCAGATCGGAGAAACACCTTCTTTATTGGGTGGTGGCTTCTGTTGGTGCCGGCACCCTGTGCGCCCCCCCATGGGGTGGCTACACCGTCGTGACGATGAACGGGCAGGCGCGTTGGCGCGCGGCGCTGACCTTTTCGTACTTATTGCATGGGTCTATGGGGCTCCGCGGATCAGGCTTGTCAGATCAATCAAGCAAGTCCCGAAGGAGTCCGACCATGACGCGCTACGCGTTGATTCCCCTGTTTGCCATCGCATCCACCCTGCACGCCAGCGACGCGCTGGCCGGCTATACCGGTCCCGGCGCCACCGCCGTCGCCACGACGGTGGCGCAGGCCCGCCAGCAGCGCGACGACCACGCGGTACTGCTGCTGGGCCACCTGGTCGCCAAGGTCGGCAATGAACGTTACCGCTTCCGCGACGCCACCGGCGAGATCGACGTGGAGATCGACGACGAGGACATGCCTCACCAGGCCATTGGCGCGGCCGCCACGGTGGAACTGCTGGGGAAGGTGGACACGCACCGTTTCAAGCCCACCGATATCGAGGTGAAGCGCGTGCAAGTGCTGCCGCCGCGCTGAGCCGGAGCACGCCCGTTGCGCAAACCGCCATGCCCGACGCTTAGGCCGGCGGGCGACTGTGAGAGCGCCACTAAGATGGAAAAATGCGTGCGCACCGGGAATGAGATAGGGCGCCGTAGCGCAGGGTCGTGGGTGATGGAACATCCCACGGCGCTGCAATGCGGTCGCGCCGCATCCACGCACGCAGCGCACGACACAGGTTGACGATGACGTGGCCGTCCCTGGACGGATGCAGGGGCGCCACCCTTCACCAGCGGGTGACGGCGTGGTGGATGCACCGCGAGGAAGCGGATCCGGCGGCGCAGGCCGGCGTGGAGCAGCGCCCCGCGTTGGGTCGGCTACGCAAGGGCGTTCCGGTGCACGTGCGTGATCGGGTCGCACGCGCCGAGGGCGCAGGGACGCATAGGAATTGCTGCAATGTTCAAGTAGTGAGGGTGCGGTCGCATTACGGCCAAAATGGCGTCGTTTTTAGGACTCATTGAATGGGCAAATCACCTGCCCCTAACTAACCTGACTGGGCTGTCTCACCCCGCGTGGTGGCGGCGGTGCTTCCTGCGGAAGCGTCTTTTCGAACACTAAAAGAGAGAGAAGCCATGTCCAGTATCCTCAACAAGGCCGCGCTTGCTGCAGCGCTGACCGCCGCTTCGCTGTCGGCCAATGCCGCCGAATCCCATATCACCGTTTACACCAATGTTGACCCGTCCCTGGCGTTGATGAAGCACGATGGCACCGCATTGCCGGACTCGATCCCACTGGACCACATTCCGGGCCAGGGGCTGACTCCGCACAACGAGCGCGTGCGCATCTACACCAACGATGAAGACAAGGATGTGGAAGTGCGGCTTGGCCACGCGCCGTCACTGGTACCCAAGAGCGGCACCGGCACCGATGTTCCACTCACCGTGAGACTCAACAAGCGCGAGCTGACCGTTGCCTCACAGGACTTCCTGGCAGCGGATCTGTACGACGGTGCGCTCAGTGGCGCATCGATCATCATGGACCTGGAGATCGCCCAGACCACCCGCACCCCGATCACGGTGCAGGGCGTGTACGAAGGGATCGTCAGCGTGGTGCTGACCCAGAAGCCGTAACGGTTCACCCCTCGCGTCACTCMCGCCGGCCCGGATACCGGGCCGGCGGCCTCAGGCAACGCTCCCCATGAAAGCTACCGCACCTGCCCTGACCCGGCTGGCGGTCGCGCYCGCCTTGTCGTTGGCCACCCCCCTGGTCGCGGCACGCGGCGTCCCCGTCGGTTTTGAAGACCTGGTTGCCGGCCAGACCGAGCAGCTCGATGTACGCCTGTTCGGGCGCACGGCGGGTCTGTCGCCCGTGCGGGTCACCCTGGAAAGCGTGCAACTGGAAGATCCGGCGCGCGTGCTGCAGGCACTGGACCTCTCCGACGAGGCCCAAGCTGCGTTGCTGCCCGCGCTTTCCCAGCCGCTGCCGCGCAACAGCCATCTGGCCTGCCGCTATGGCGGAGGCAGCGCGGGCTGCGGTTATCTCGAGCCACCCGAGGACCCCAACACCGTGCGTGCCCTTTACGATGAAGGCGAAGGCGCGGTGCGCCTGTTCGTTGCCCGCCAGTGGATCAGCGCCGAACCGGCCGCTGATCGCTTCCACCAGATCAGCAGCAACGCGGAGAGCGCGTTCCTGCACCAGCAGACCGTCAACTTCAGTGGCGGCCGTGGCTACCAGGCGCTCACTGCCCAAGGCGCCGGCGCGCTGGGTGTGCTGCAGCGTGGCCATATCGCGGTGGACTGGAACTTCAACAGCCAGCAGTACCGCGGCAGCCGGCGCCGCCAGGATTTCCAGTTCGACAACGCCTACTACCGCCATGACCTGGGCCAGCAGCACTACCTGCAGGCCGGGCGCATGGACCGCCGCAACCTGTCCAGCCCACAGGGCGGCACCTTCAGTTTCAGCCTGCTGCCGATGGACCGTTTTGCCGGCCTGCGCGTGGGCACCACCCAGGCCTACGTGGACACCGAGGCCGCCGTGCAGGCCCTGCCGCTGACCGTGCTGCTGGCGCGCGATGCGCGCGTGGATGCCTTCGACGGCGAGCGCCTGCTGCAGACCTTCTACCTCCAAGCGGGCATCAACCAGCTCGACACCCGCCGCTTCCCGTTCGGCAGCTACAGCGTGACCCTGCGCATCTACGAAGATGGCGTGCTGGTGCGCAGCGAAGCGGCACCGTTCGACAAGGGCGGCGACTGGACCAACAGCAGCGTGCAGTGGTTCCTGCAGGGCGGCCGCCGCAACGAGCGCCGCAGTGACCGTTTCGACGGCGAGAGGGCGGCCATGGCCGGCCTGCGCGTGCCGCTTGGACGCGCCGCCGCAGTCACTGCCGGTGCCGCCGACCTCGGCGGCGTCAGCTACGGGGAGCTGCGCGTGGACCTGCGCCACGCCTTCGCTACCCAGGATGTCCGCGCCACATTCAGTGGCCTTCAGGGCAGTGATGGCAGCACCGGCCAGCAGCATCAGGTGTCGTACCGCCGCCGCGCGTCCTGGAACCTGTACCAGCAGCGCATGCGCGGCAAGGCGTGCCAGTTCGAGGACGACGCGCGCGACCGGCTGGGCTGTGCCGATTCACTCAGTGCCTCGATGGCGCTGCCGCTCGGCGGTGGCAGCGCCTATGTGGCCTATACCCGGCGGCAGACCTGGAGCCGCGGGCGGCTGCTGGCAGGGGACGTCGACGACCCGTTGGCCGCACTGGACCCGCTGCTGCCGCCGTGGGAGCAGCGCTACAGCCGCGAGCCCAGCCTCACCCGCACCTGGCAGGCCAGCTACAGCCGCGTGCAGCGCTGGCAGGAGTTCAGCGTGTCCACCCGCATCGGTGTATGGCAGCAGCAGAGCCGCAGCAGCCTGCGCGACGGGCGGGACCGCGGCATTTTCCTCAACCTCAGCCTGACCCGCCTGCAGCGCGGCGACCGCGGCACCTCGCAGCGCCGCTACAGCCTGGACGTGCGACAGCCGCAGCATGCGCGCCCGGAGATCAACTACAGCGCCGGGCAAACCCTGCGCCAGGACGTGGAGGCGCAGTACCGCGAGGCCACCGTAGACCTGCGCGGCAACAACAGCGGCCGCTACAGTGCCGCGCTCAGCGCGCAACTGCAGAACAGCATCGGCCACACCGGCGGCACCGTGGCGCACTACCAGCAGCGCGGCCGCACCGAGATGGCCTACAGCGCCACCCACAGCTCCGGGCTGGCGCTGGGCCGGCACGGCTTCTACTGGGGCGGCGGGCTGGGGGCCGAGGCCGGCTTGGCGGTGCAGGTGGACGACACCGACGACCTGGAACTGACCGGCGTCGCCGCCGAACTGCAGGTGGGCGGCCTGCGCCGGCAACGGCTGGCACTTGGCGAGCGCCGCCTGTTGCCGCTGCCGGCCTACCAGAGCCACCGCGCCGAAGTGCAGGACGCCAGCGCGCTGAACAGCGATGCCGCCATCCGCGTGACCGGCGTGGGCGGCGCGCGCCCGGTCTTCCTGCCGCCGGGCCGGCTGATGCATCTGCCGGTGCCGATCGAGGTGACCTACACCTTCATCGGCAACGCGCGCGACATCGCCGGGCTGCCCTTGGGCGGCGCCCGCATTCTCAATGCGCCGGTGCCGGGCACCGGCAGCAACGGTGGCTTCGTGGCCGACTTCCCGCGCCGCGAACGCACCTTGTACCTGCTGCAGAAGGACCACCTGCTGCWGTGCCCGCTGCAGGTGCGTGAGCGACGCAGCGTGGTGATGCTGGTGGGCACCGTGCAGTGCGAGCCGCTGGGTGTGGCGCAGCTGCCGGCCGAGATCCAGCAGGCGCGGGTAACCCGCTTGCTGCAGGAGCACGCCCTGATGGCGGCGACGCCGCAGACGGCCTCTGCGGGAGGTACGCCATGAACCGGCACGGCGTGTGGGCCGTGATGCTGCTGATGGCGCTGTTGGGGGTGATGCCGAAGGCGTGGGGGCAGCGGCCGCCGGAGACGCATCCGGTGAGTGCGACGCAGAACATTGTGATGTCGTGGGATCGGTCTGCGATGCCGGGGGAAATCGACCTTTGGGTGCCTGAAGTTGTCCTCGGATACAGCGCGGATAAGTCTCTGAAGTATGGCCAGCTCCACCTCACGTGTGCCTCGTCAACTGATCCGAGGGTGGGCGCTTGCCCGGTCACGGGCGTTGCAACTGTCGCTACCGGTTCAGCAATGATCGAGGTACAGGCCACAGAGCGGCGCTCGGGTCTGCGTACAAACTTCTCAGTGAAAGGCTGGATCAATCGAGGCATGGAGACGCGCATATGCGGCTCCTACTGGCTCGACCCCATTCGTCCACCATGGATTGCAGCCAAAGATGACTGCGGTGGCGAATCTTCCGTTGGAACCAGAGCTGGTCTGCTGATACCGGTGGAGGAGATGTCCAGGCTTGTAGCCGGACACTGGGATGCTGAACTTATTCTTGCGTTGCATGACCAACTGGCGGGGCCGGCGGTCGCGACGTATCGCTTCACGTTTGATCTGACCATCACCGACCGCAACGCCGTCTCAATCTACTTTCCGGCCTTCCACCACGTCACCCCCCTGGTTCAGCTCAACTCCGATTACGACCCTATACAGCGGACGGTAGGCGGCCGCACCTCACTCGAGATGTGTCTCTACGACGGACTCGGCTCCCAGGCGCAGTACCTCGGCGTCACCGTGCGTGACCGCAGTGGCAAGCCGCCCGGTCCCAGTGGCTATTCGCTCTGGCATACCGATGGTGGCAGCGACGACACCCGTCGCCTGGATTACACCGTCACCCTGGACCACAACGGCGCCCCGGTGCCCATGCCCAACGGCGTGGAGCAACAGCTGCATGGCATCGATACCGCACTGCTGCGTCTGGTGTTGTTACCCGGCATGAGCCAACCGGTGTTCTGCGTGCCCACGCCGATCACCTTCGATATTCCGCGCGTCCCCATTTCCACCCAGCAGGCCGGCACCTACTTCGGCGAGCTGCAGGTGGAGCTGCGCGTCCCCACGGTCACGCCCTGACCTTCCAGGAGCTTCCATGAAAATTCCAGCCGTTGTTCTGTTGTCCCTGTCGCTGCTGCTGGCGGCACCTGCACACGCCAATCTCACCGTGCACCCGATGCGCGCGTCGGTCGATGGCAAGCGCAGTACGCAGATCCGCATCTATTCCCAGTCTACCCAGCCGCAGTACATCCAGACTTCCGTGCGACGTATCGTTGACGCCGCCGGCGAGCAGGAGCATGAGGTCGACGTCGATCCCGGCGAAGCGGCCATCGCGGTCACGCCGGGCAAGTTTGCCTTGGCTGGCGGTGGCAACCGCCTGATCCGTGTGATCCCGCTGCAGCCCGTGCAGGCCGAAACCGCCTACCGCATCTACTTCGAAGGGGTACGCGGTCCGGACGAACGCGACCAGGCCGAGGGCGAGGGCGCCCAGGCCAGCATTGGCGTGAACCTTGTATGGGGGGCGTTGGTGAACGTATTGCCCGTCGACGGCACGGTGGACATTCGCGTGCAAGGCGACCAGCTGCGCAACGCCGGCACGCTGCGCTTGGGCATCACCAGCATCGCCGACTGCGACGGCAGCCAATGCACCGCGCACGAGCTGTCGCGCAGCCTGTATCCCGGCAGCGCATTGCCGCTGCCGTTCGCCATGCAGCCGGGCCACACCGTACAGCTGCGCTACCGGCTCACGCGCGATGGCAATCGTGAGCACGTGCAGACCCTCACGCCCTGAATCCCCACACCTGCCTGCTGCGCAATGCCGGGCGGTTCCCATCTCGTTTCGTTCCCCAAGGAGTTCTCATGAACAAAATCTATCGCCGTGTCTGGTCCACCGCCCTGCAGTGCTGGGTCGTTGCCAGTGAGTTGGCTTCGGTGCGTGGAAAGCGTGCGCAGGTGTCAGGCCGAAGCGCGGCGCTGATCGCATTGCTGGGTCTGGCCCCAATGACCGCTGCGGCGGTCGAAGTCGCTGACGACGACGCTGAGTGGTGGGAACGCCAGGTGTTGAGTGCCTTCCACGCCATATCGGTGGCCCCGTCCGGCAATGCCGTGGTCATGGGCGTGATCAAGGGGTCGGTGTATGGGAATACCTCTGCTGCAAACTGGAGCTTGGTGACCGCCGAAGAAACCATGGCGCTGGGCGGTGAGGCCGGTGCGAACGGCCACGGAAGCTTTACCGCGGGGATCAAGAGCCGGGCAAACGGTGCCGGTGGTGTAACCGTGGGCAACTTTGCTGAAGGCTATGGCCAGAACAGCACGGTCGTCGGCTACTTCGCCAGCGCGACCAACGGTGGCTATGGCACCGCGGTGGGGGCTCGCGCCATCGCCAATGGGCTGGGGACGACGGCCCTTGGCAACGGCTCGAAGGCGTACACCGAAAACTCCGTCGCCGTTGGCAGCGGCTCCAAGACCCATGATGGGGCGGGCATCTCCAAAATCGCCATTGGGGGTGATGCCTATGCAGGCAGCAGCGGCTGGACAGGCGCCATTGCAGTAGGTGGCGACTCGCGCGCCGAATTCGATGGATTGGCGCTCGGCTACGAAGCCTTGGCCGTAGCGCGCGGTGCAGTGGCGCTTGGACGAGGATCGAGCGCAACTGAAGTCGACACCGTCTCCGTCGGCAATTACCTGACCAAACGCCGCATTGTGAACGTTGCAGACGGCGTGCTGAACGCATCGAGCTCTGACGCGGTGACTGGCCGGCAACTCAATGCCACCAATGAACGACTGGCGGCTGCCACGACCACTGCAAACGCGGCCCGCACCACCGCCAATACAGCAAAATCCACCGCAGATCGCGCTCTGGCTGGTGCCTCGCTGGTCACGCAGACGTCAACCAGCAGCACGATCCGTGTCGGCGGTTCCAACACTGGCACCGTGCTGGACGTGGCCAACCGGAATGGAACCAAGCGCCGCATCCAGAACATCGACAACGGCGTGTTGAGCGCCACCAGTACCGATGCGGTGACCGGGCAACAGCTGCACGCCACCAACCAGGCCGTGAGTACGGCCACCAGCACCGCTACGGCAGCCAAGACCGCTGCCGATGGGGCTGCGGCCAAGGCGACGGTGGCGGCCAACACCACGGCCACCGGCACCGCCATGACGGCGGCCAACAAAGCCACCGCCACCGGAACCGGCGCATTGGCCAGCGGCACCTCGGCCAAGGCGCAGGGGACGCACGCCACGGCGCTGGGCTTCAGCGCGCAGGCGACCGCCAACCAGGCCACGGCGGTCGGCCGCGAGGCGGTCGCCACCGGCACCTACGCCACGGCATTGGGCAACCTGGCCAAGGCAGGCGGGGGCAGTGCGCTGGCACTGGGCGATCGCAGCAGTGCCACCCATGGCAATGCGGTGGCCTTGGGCGCCGGCTCTGTCACCGCTTCGGACAATTCGGTTTCTGTGGGTAACGCCAGCGGGAAGCGCAAGATCCAGTACGTGGCGGACGGCACCATCGGCGCGGGCAGTACCGATGCGGTCACCGGCAGCCAACTGCACGCGACCAACACCCTCGTCGGCGCCGCACAGAGCACCGCCACCAGCGCGCAGACTGCAGCGGGTGCGGCCCAGCGCACGGCCGATGCCTTGACCACCCGCGCAACCGCATTGGAGGGCTTGGTCAGCCAGACAGCAGTCGCTGGCACTGTGCGTCTTGGCGCGCAGAACACGGGCACGACGCTGGATGTGCGCAACAAATCCAACGCCAACCGCAAGATCAGCGGCGTGGCCGATGCAACGCTGAGCGCCACCAGCACTGAGGCGGTGACCGGCAAGCAGCTCGCGGCTACCAACACCAGCGTGACGGCAGCACACAGCGCTGCTGCGACAGCACAGACCACCGCGACCGCTGCACAGCGAACGGCGGACGGGGTAGTGACGCGTACGACGGCACTGGAAGGCATGGTCAGCCAGGTGTCGGCGACCGGCGATCTGCGCCTGGGTGGGCAGAACACCGGTACCGTCCTGGACGTCCGCAACAGGTCGAACGCGGCACGCAAACTGAGCGGCGTGGCTGACGGCACTCTCAGTGCCGCCAGTACCGAAGCGGTTACGGGCAAGCAGCTCAATGCCACCAACACCAACGTGACCGCGGCGCAGAACACGGCGACCACGGCGCAAGCCGCAGCGACCGCCGCACAGCGAACGGCGGACGGAGTCGTAACCCGTGCGACGGCTCTGGAAGGCCTGGTCAGCCAGGTGTCAGCCAGCGGGAACCTGCGCTTGGGTGCTCAGAACACCGGCACCACGCTGGACCTGCGCAACAAGTCCAATGCAGCGCGCAAACTGAGTGGCGTGGCGGATGGCACCCTGAGTGCGACCAGTACCGACGCGGTTACAGGCAAGCAGTTGTTTGGCACCCAGCAGAAAGTGACGGCCCATGAAGGGGTACTGGCGACGCACTCCTCGCAGCTGTCCGGGCAGGATGGGCGCATCACAGACAACCGCCGCGACCTGGATGAGTTGCGCACCGAATTCGAGAACTTCGATCCCGATCTGGACGGCGTGGTGAAGTTTGCCGCGGATGGCAGCATTGATATGAATGGCGGTCGTGTACGTGGACTGGCGGCGGGAGATGCGAGCTCAGCGGCGAGCACGGACGCGGTTAATGGTGGGCAGTTGTTTGCCACCAATCATCGAGTTTCCTTGATGGAAAGCGACGGGCGGTTTGTTGCTGTGGACTTTGATGAAGAGAGCTCTTCTGCAAAAGCAGGTGAGTTCTCCGTTGCTATTGGCGATAGCGCAGAGGCAGGTGAGGAGACCAATGGTGCTACGGCGGTCGGCGCTTATGCAAGGGCAAGAGCAAGGAGCTCAGTCGCGCTGGGTCGAGCGGCGTTCGTGGACGGGGCTGCGGACAATGGATTCGCGCTTGGAACTGGCTCTACAGTTCTGAGCAAGAGTGGAACCGCACTTGGCGGTTATTCCAGAGTGGAGATTGGAGCGGAGAACTCAGTTGCGCTTGGGGGAGACTCAACGGCGACTGAAGAGAATGTTGTTTCTGTTGGAAACCTGACGAAGAAGCGGCGCATTGTGAACGTGGCCCGCGGTCGAGATGCAGAAGACACAAGCACGATTGCACAGCTTGATGAGTCTCTAGCCTTGCTTGGGGGTAATGCAGGCGTAGATGTAAATGGCAACATCATCAGTCCTACTTATAACCTGCAAGGGGGCACGCAAAAAACGGTCGCCGATGCACTAGCAGTGCTCGACGGTGCCGTGACCACCACAGGCACCCGCGTTGACAGGGTGGAGAACCAGCTCCGCTCGGCCTTCCAGGAAACCCGTTCCACCCGCACTGACGGTCTCAACCAGCTCAACCTGGCCGGCCCCAACGGCATGGTGCTCGGCAACGTGGCCAACGGTCTGATCGCACCCGGCAGCCGCGACGCGGTCAACGGCGGCCAGCTGCATGCCATGGAGCAGCGCCTGGATGGCCGCATCGATGGCCTGGAACAGCGCGTTGACACCCCGCTGCAAGGTCGCGCAATGGCGACCGCCAGTGCGCCTACGCCGCCCGTGGCTGCGGAGGAAGGCAGTGGTGCGGTATCGGGTACGCCGGAGGCCGCCTCTGACGGGGGTGCTCGCATCGCCAGTGCCGACGACGTCGGCAAGCCGGCCAAGGCGGACGCACCCGCCCATGCACCCACCCCCACGCCGCAGGTCAGCACCGCCGATCTGGAGAAGATGCTCGCCCGCGCCAACGAGTACACCGATGACGCGATCAAAGGGGTCGAACAGCGCCTGGACAAGATGGACAAGCGCTTCAACCGGCTGGCGGCGATGAACAGCGCGCAGAGCGCGATGGCCATGAATACCGCCGGCCTGGCCACCTACAACCGGCTCGGTGCTGGCGTGGGCTACAGCGATGGCGAATCGGCCATGGCCGTGGGCTACCAGCGGGTGCTCAACGAGAAGGGCTCGGCCACCTTCAGCCTCAACGGCGCGTTCACCAACAGCGGTGAGCAGAGCGTTGGCCTGGGTGTTGGCATCGGTTGGTAACGCGCAGTGCAGGGCAGGGCACCGTCGGGAGCCCTGCCCACTGTGCAATGAAAAGGGGAGCGCGATGGACACCATCGGTAACCAGATCGCCTGGCGGCTGGGCTATCTGAATATTCTTCAGGGCGTCATTGCCCGTCTGGCCAACAGCGCCGTGGCGATGAAGGCAGGCAGCGTGGCAGTGCTGATCGCGCTGCTGGCCCGCGCGGTAGGCCAGCAGGCGCCCTTCCATTGGGCGCTGTTCGTGTTGCCCGCCGTGCTGTTCATGGGCTTTCATGCGTTCTTCCTGCAGCGGGAGCGCGCCTTCGTGCAGTTGTACAACACGGCCTGCGATGCGCCCCTGGCCCAGGTGCTTTCCTACCGTGTCGATGCAGCCCGTTTGGCGGCGGTGCGCGAGCCGTTGCTGAAAGTGCTGTGCCGCCCGACCGTGTTGGCCTTTCATCTGCCGCTGGTGGCCGGCGTTGTGCTGGTCTACCAGGTGGTACGGGAGGCATCACGATGCTGCTGAAGCTGCGCGTACGCAATTTCAATGGCGCCGGGCTGAAGGTGGATGCGCCGGCCACTGCCGCGTACCAGGAGCGGTGCCATGCAACGTGGCGKGCCGTTGCCGCCTACCTGATGGACAGCAGTACCTTACTGGATGCGGAGTCTGTGCAGCAGGCCGTGGCACCCGCGTTCCAGCCCGACGTGTTCCTGTCGCATGGGCGCGGTGATCGAGAACAGGTGCTGCAGCTGGCGGTGATCCTTGAACAGCTGGGGCTGACGGTGTTCGTCGACTCGTGCCTGTGGCTAAACGCCTACACCGTGCAGCAGGAGTTGGACGAGTCACTCTCGGCGCGCGGGAACTCACCCGGCACGCATCACTTTCACTATCACCGCGTGGTACGGACGTCGGCCAGCCTGCATATGGTGTTCAATGCCGCCCTGCAGCGGCTGATCGATGGCTGCGAGCTGTTCCTGCACCTGGAGGGCGAGGCCGCAGGACTACGCACATGCGTGGAGGATGGTCGCCATGCGGGGGCACCGTGGGTGCTTTCCGAGCTGATGTTCGCTCGCCACCTGCCGCGGCGTGGCCGGCAGCGGCTCACCTTGGAGGCCCTGAAATCCGATGCAGACCAAGGCGTGGCGTTCGGTGCCCCCGAAGTGGCACATACGCTGGAATGGGACGTGCTGGAGCGCGCAATCGCCGACACCGTCGGATTCCCGACGACCTCCTACTCTCACGACCATCCGGTTTTCCTGGATCACCTTTACGGAAAGCTGCCGCTCAGCGAACAGGCGAGACGGCTGTTGGGTTGGATATGAAGCGTGGCAGCGGCAGGCGCACGTAGTCGTACGGTGGGAATGCCCGGGAGACGGATTGGGAAATCATCCTGAGCGCTCTGCACCCTGCTGAAGGCCCACACCCTCGAGTGAGCCTTCGGGGCAGGTGAGGGTTGGCGGCTGTTTTACTGCACGCCTTACACGCGTGTGGTCACGTACCCGGCGATCTCCGCCGCGGCCAACACCTCGCGAAGCTGCGCCGCCGACGCCCGCCGCATTGGCTTCTCATCAATAGCGGACAAGGGTGGCTGACGCAGTGCGTCGTACGGCAGCACCGCGATGTCGAAGGTCAGGTCTTCGGCGCTGAACACCCAGACCGGCACGTCCAGCGCGCGTTCGCGGTCCAAACGCAGGCGGCGCGTACGCGATTCGGCCGGGATGCCGTGTTCGTCGAAGTAACGTTGCACCGCATCGGCATCGTCGCTGTGCACCTGCAGCTGCACGGGGCTGTTGGCATCGGCCGTGCCCTCCAGGACTGGCCCGCACAGGCGCGGGGAAAACTCCCGCAGAAACTCCATGGCGCGCAGCGCGGCTTCGCGGCGCTGGCGCAGTTGGCTGCCGTGGTCGGCACCGGCGAACAGACGCTGGTACTCGCGCAACGCGTCTTCGATCTCCGCATTACGCGGTAGCGAGGCGTCGTCGTGGATATCCAGCCGGGCGGCGGCCTTGAGCTTGGCCTGGTGGTAGTCGCGGATCCCGCCTTCGGCCATCAGCCGGGCCGCTTCGTGGGCGAGCCGGTGGCGACGCTCGCGGGTCTGGGTGGCTGCATGCTGACGGGCTCGATGCATGACCGGAACTCCTTGGCGACCTGCACGGCAATGTACACCGGCGATGTGACAACCGGGTAGAGCCACCCCGTGGGTGGCTGTGCCTGCGATCAGGGAGTGCGTGCAGCCACCCATGGGGTGGCTCTACCTGCGATCAGGGAATGCGTGCAGCCACCCATGGGGTGGCTCTACCGGGGTGATGGCGCGGACGAAGCGCGGCCGGCGAACAAAAAAGGCCGGGCAATGCCCGGCCTGTGTTCGTTCCTGGTGCCGGCGTACCCGGCACGGGCGATCAGAAGATATCGAACGCGGCGTCGTCCGCCTGCTGCACGTGGGTATCCACGTTGAACTCTTCGATCTTGTCCATGTCCTCCACCTTGACCCATTCGGTCGCGCCGTTGAGGGTGGCCTGGACCATGCCCGAGGGCGGGTCATTCTTGGCGATCGGGGTGTCCTTCAACGCCACGCGCATGTAGTCGATCCAGATCGGCAGTGCCGCCTTGCCGCCGTATTCGCGGTAGCCCAGCGAGCGGAAGTCGTCGCGGCCCACCCACACGGTAGTGGCGTAGGGCCCGCCGAAGCCGGAGAACCAGGCATCGCGGTGATCGTTGGTGGAACCGGTCTTGCCGCCCACGTCCTCGCGACCGAGCACCTTGGCCGCCGTACCGGTACCGCGCTGGACCACGTCGCGCATCATCGACACCAGCTGATAGGCGGTACGGGCGTCGATCGCGCGCGGGGCCACCTTGGCATCCGGGTTGACCGGCTTGGGCGCCTCGATCGGCTGCTGCGGCTTGGCCGCCGCAGTGGCCGCCGGTGCCGGCGCAGCGGCCGCGCCGAAGTTGAAGCCGTCCACGACCTGGCTGACCGGGGCGCCGCCACTGGTGCCGGCGCACTCGCGGCAGGCCATGGCCGGGTTTTCCTTGAACACCAGGGTGCCGTCGCGGTCGGTGACCTGGTCGATCACCCAGGTATCCACGCGCGAACCGCCGTTGGCGAACACCGCGTAGCCCCGCGCCACCGACAGCGGGGTCAGCGACGCGGTGCCCAGCGACATGGACAGGTTCGGCGGCAGTTCGGCCTCGGCGAAGCCGAATTCGCTGATGTACTTGCGCGCGTAGTCCACGCCCATGCCATCGAGCAGGCGCACTGAGACCAGGTTGCGCGACTGCACCAGCGCTTCACGCAGGCGCATGGGGCCACGGAAGCCGCCGCCGTCGTTCTGCGGCGACCAGGTCTTGCCGCGACGGTCGCGGAACACCACCGGGGCGTCGAGCACGATCGAGGCCGGGTTGAAGCCCTTGTCGAAGGCGGCCGCGTAGATGAAGGGCTTGAAGCTGGAACCCGGCTGGCGGCGCGCCTGGGTGGCGCGGTTGAACTTGTTGCCGGAGAAGCTGAAGCCGCCGACCAGCGCCTTCAATGCGCCACTGTCGGCATCCAGCGAGACCAGTGCGGACTGGCCGCGCGGAATCTGGTCGATCAACCACTCGCCTTCCTTCTCGCCGGCGCGCACGCGGACCAGGTCGCCCCGGGTCAGCAGCTTGGCCGGGGCCTTGTTGACCCACCGGCTGGCCGCGACCGGCAGGACCAGTTCGTTGCGGTTGGCCAGCACCACCGTGGCGCTGCCATCGGCGGCAGTGGAGGCCACGATTGCCGGCAGCAGCCCGGACTGGGACGGGATACCTACCAGCTTGGCGGCCAGCGCCTTGGCGTCTGCATCGGCGGGAACGTCGAAGTGCTGTTCCACACCGTGCCAGCCGTGGCGATGGTCGTACACGCGCAGGCCATTGCCCACCGCGACGTTGGCCGCAGCCTGCAGCTCGGCGTTGATGGTGGTGGTGACGTGGTAGCCCTTGTTGACCACGTCGCCGCCGAAGCGCGCGATCATTTCCTGGCGGACCAGCTCGGCCACGTAAGGGGCTTCGACCTGCACCGGCGGCTCGTGCGCGCTGGCGTGCATCGGCACCGCCTTGGCCGCGTCTGCCTCGGCCTGGCTGATGAAGCCCAGGCTGGCCATGCGCTGCAGCACATAGAAGTCGCGGCGCTCACGGGCGCGTTCGGGGTTGCTGATCGGGTTGCCGGAGGAGGGGAACTTCGGGATGCCGGCCAGCGAGGCCATCTCATCCAGGTCCAGCTCGCCCAGCTTCTTGCCGTAGTAGAACTCGGCCGCGGCGGCGACGCCGTAGGCGCGGTTGCCGAAGAAACTCTTGTTCAGGTACAGCTCGAAGATCTCGTCCTTGCTCAGCTCGGACTCGATCTTGCGCGCCAGCAGGATCTCGGCCAGCTTGCGGGTGTAGCTGTACTCCGAGCTCAGGAAGAACTGGCGGGCGACCTGCTGGGTGATGGTGGACCCACCCGGCACGCGCTTGTCGTTGGTGGTGGCCAGCAGCCACACCGCGCGGCCGATGCCCTTGTAGTCGACCCCGCCGTGCTGGTAGAACCGCGCGTCCTCGGTCGCCAGGAAGGCCTGCTTGAGGCGCTCGGGGACCTCCTTCATGGTGATCGGGGTGCGCCGGGATTCACCGAACACGGCCATCAGCTTGCCATCGCTGGCATAGACGTACATGGGCTCCTGCATCTCGATGTCGCGCAGGCTCTGCACGTCCGGAAGCTTGGAGGAAACGGCGTAGTAGAGGCCGCCCGCAACGGCCGCGCCGATGAGGGCCAGGACCAGGAAGGCGACCAGCAACCAGCGCAGCCAGCGGCGAAAGCGTGTCATCAGGGACAGATTCCGATTGCGAATTTCGTGGCCGCAGAGTATAGATTACGCAAGGGAGCGGCTGGGGCCGATCCTGGGGAGCGCAACTCAATCATCGTCTGGGGACGCGTGAAACGTGCCGTGATGCACGTTTCACAGCATGACAGTTGCGATTTGCAAAAAAAACGTTATTAATGCGCGGGCGCAGGTTCTGCGTCCAAGTGCCCGTCGGCAGGGGAGAAACCGTGGGGCTTATCCCAAAAAGCCAGTCGCCGCTTATTGGCGTCGACATCAGCTCGACTGCAGTAAAGCTCTTGCAGCTTTCACGCAGTGGCAATCGCTTTCGCGTGGAACATTACGCTGTGGAACCACTTCCGCCGAATGCGGTGGTGGAAAAGAACATTGTTGAGGTAGAGGCTGTCGGCGAGGCTATTCGACGTGCCGTGAACCGTTCCGGTACCAAGGCCCGGCACGCTGCCGCAGCCGTGGCCGGTTCGGCGGTGATCACCAAGCTGATCCCGATGCCTGCCGACCTGGACGAGAACGACATGGAAGCCCAGGTCGAGCTCGAAGCGGTCAATTACATCCCGTACCCGATCGAGGAAGTGAACCTCGACTTCGAGGTGCTGGGCGCCATTCCCAACAACCCGGAAATGGTCCAGGTGCTGTTGGCGGCATCGCGCTCGGAGAACGTGGAGCTGCGCCAATCGGCGCTGGAGCTGGGCGGTCTGGTCGCCCGGGTGATGGACGTGGAGGCCTTCGCGGTCGAGAACGCCTTTGCCCTGGTCGCCAGCGAGCTGCCGATCGCCAGCGATGGCGTGGTCGCGCTGGTGGACATCGGTGCCACCATGACCACCCTGAACGTCCTGCGTGGCGGGCGTAGCCTGTACAGCCGCGAACAGGTGTTCGGCGGCAAGCAGCTGACCGACGAAGTGATGCGCCGCTATGGCCTCACCTACGAGGAAGCCGGCCTGGCCAAGCGTCAGGGCGGGTTGCCGGAAAGCTACGGAATGGAAGTGCTGGAGCCGTTCAAGGAAGCCACGGTCCAGCAGATCAGCCGTCTGCTGCAGTTCTTCTATGCCGGTAGTGAATTCAACCGCGTGGATCACATCGTGCTGGCCGGCGGTTGCGCGGCGCTGGCCGGGCTGCCGGAGATGGTGGAAGAGCAGCTGGGCGTGGCCACCGTGGTGGCCAATCCGCTGGCGCAGATGACGCTGGGTCCGAAGGTACAGGCACATGCCCTGGCCCAGGACGCCCCGGCGCTGATGATCGCCACCGGTCTGGCGCTGAGGAGCTTCGACTGATGGCGAGAATCAACCTATTGCCCTGGCGCGCCGAGCGGCGCAAGCAACGCCAGCGTGATTTCTACGGCATGCTCGGCTTCGCCGCCATCGGCGGGGTGCTGCTGTCGCTGCTGATCTGGTTCTACTACGACCGGCAGGTCAGTGGCCAGAGCGAGCGCAACAGCTTTTTGACCGCCGAGATCGAGAAGGTCAAGGAACAGAACAAGGAGATCGACCGCCTTGACCGCCAGAAGGAACGTCTGCTGGCGCGCAAGAAGGTGATCGAGGAACTGCAGGCCAAGCGCTCGCAGATGGTCCACCTGTTCGATGCGCTCGTGCGCACCATCCCTGATGGCGTGGTATTGACCGCGCTCAAGCAGGAAGGCGACATCCTCACCCTGGAAGGCCGGACCCAGTCCAACGCCCGGGTCAGCGCGTACATGCGCAATCTGGAAAGCTCGGGCTGGATGAGCAAGCCTGAGCTGACGGTGATCGAGGCCAAGAAGCCGGATGAGGGCAAGGCCCCGACCGGTCCGGTCTCTGACATCAGCGCCTTGCCGTACATGTTCGAGGTCAAGGTCACCCTGCCGGCGCAGAGCGAGCCGGTCAATGGCGTTGCGCCGGATGGCAGCGTGGTGGCACCTGCGGAGCCGGCGGTGAACCCGGCCGCGACGGCGGTGGCTCCGTTGTCGCCGGCCCCGGCGGCGACCGAGCCGGCGACCGACCCGTCCGCAGCACCGGCAACGCCCTCGGCCGCCAAACCGTCCGGCAGCCGGATCGCCCCGCCAGCCACACCCGCACAGCCGGCTGCGTCCAGTACGCCGCAGAAGGGGGCCGCATGAGCAAGAAGATCAACGTCAAAGAGCTGGACTTCAACAACATCGGCAATTGGCCGCAGCAGGCCAAGGTCGTGTTCTGTGCGCTCCTGGCCCTGTTCATCGTGATCATTGCCTGGTTCGTGCTGATCAGTGGCAAACGCGATGAGCTTGCCGGGCTGGAAAGCACGGAAGTCCAACTGCGTGCCGACTTTGAGAAAGAGCAGGGCCGTGCAGTCAATCTGGAGCCGCTCAAGCAGCAGCTAACCCAGATGGAGCAGGTACTTCAGCAGATGCTGCGCCAGCTGCCCAGCAAGACGGAAATGCCGGACCTGATCATCGACATCTCGCAGACCGCGCTGTCGAGCGGGCTGATCAACGAGCTCTTCCAGCCCGGTGCAGAGCAGCCCAAGGAGTTCTACGCCGAAAAGCCGATCGCGCTGCGCATGGTGGGCAGCTACCACCAGTTCGGCGCGTTCGTCAGCGGCGTGGCCTCGTTGCCGCGCGTGGTCATCCTGACCATGCACGACATCAACCTGAAGCCGAAAGACCCCAAGACCGGTATCACTGCGCGCAGTGGCGCGCTGGAGCTGTCCGGTACGGTCAAGACCTACCGTTACCTTGACGAGCTGGAAATGGAAGCGCAGGAGAAAGCGGCGGCCGCCGACAAGAGCGGTGCCAAGCCCGGAGGTACGCCATGAGCCTGGGGATGACCGCGAGGGTATGTGGTCTGCTGGTGCTGGCTCTGCTGGCCGGCTGCGCGCGTGGGGTGAGCAGTACCCCCGGCGATGCGCCGAACCTGACCAAGTGGGTGGAGGACGTGCGTGCACGTCCGGCGCCGCCCCTGGAGCCGCTGCCGGTGATGCAGCAGTTCGAAACGTTTGAATACTCCGCGCAGGGGATGCGCGATCCGTTCACCGACGCCTGGACCAATCCRCAGGGCGGCTCGGGGCTTCGTCCCGATCCGAACCGTCGCAAGGAGCCGCTGGAAGCCTTCCCGCTGGATGCCTTGGACATGGTCGGCTCGATCGGCAAGGGGGGCGCGCTGGTATCGCTGGTGATGGCGCCGGACAAGGTCACCTACCGGGTGCGTCCGGGCGTTTATCTGGGGCAGAGCGATGGCCGCGTGACTGGGGTCTTCGAAGACCGGATCGAACTGATTGAACTGGTGCCGGATGGCGCGGGCGGCTGGCTGGAACGGCCTGCATCGCTTGCGCTTGAAGATCAATAATGATTATGGGGATAGCACGATGACCTTTTCCAATGCCATGCGGCAGCGTCCCGACCGGCGCCCGAAGCTGATCCACCTGTGCGCGCTGGGAGTCGCGCTCATGGTGGCCAATGGCACGTTGCTGGCGGCGACGCCGGCAGCAGCACCGACGCCAGCGGCGACCGCAGTCGCGCCAGCCACGGCGCCTGCCTCGCTGGCGGTATCCAAGATCGACTTCAAGCGCAGTGAGGACGGCGCTGGCCGCCTCATCCTGCAGTTCGACGGCAAGGGCGCCAACCCGGACCTGCGCACGCAGGGCAACAGCGTGGTCATCGACGTCGGCAACGTGCGCCTCCCGGAGAACCTGCAGAAGTCGATCAACGTGACCGACTTCGCTACCCCGGTGCAGCGTATCGATCCCAAGCCATATGGCGGCGGCACCCAGCTGGTGCTCAACACCAACACCGCCTTCGAATCGCTKGCCTATCAGACCGGCAACGAGTACGTGGTGGAGATCAGCCCGCGCAAGCAGGTAGCGGCCACCGGTGCGATGAACGCCACCACGGTGACCCAAGCCGCTGCGGCTGTTTCGCAGCGCGGGTACAGCGGCAAGCCGGTGACCTTCAACTTCCAGGACGTGCCGGTGCGCACGGTGCTGCAGTTGATCGCCGAAGAATCCAACTTGAACATCGTTGCCTCCGACAGCGTCGAAGGCAACGTCACCCTGCGCCTGGTCAACGTGCCGTGGGATCAGGCCCTGGACATCGTGCTGCGCGCCAAGGGTCTGGACAAACGTCGCGATGGTGGCGTGGTGTGGGTTGCCCCGCAGCCGGAGCTGGCCAAGTTCGAGCAGGACAAGGAAGACGCGCGCATCGCAATCGAGAACCGCGAAGACCTGGTGACGGATTACATCCAGATCAACTACCACAACGCCGCACAGATCTTCAAAGCGCTGACCGAAGCCAAGGGTATCGGTGGTGGTGGTGGTAGCGGTGGTAGTGGTGGCAGTGGCGGCAACAGCTCGCAGGAAGACAGCGGGTTCCTGTCCTCGCGCGGTCGCATCGTCGCCGATGAGCGCACCAATACGCTGATGATCAGCGACATCCCCAAGAAGCTGGCGCGCATGCGCGAGCTGATCAACGTGATCGACCGTCCGGTCGACCAGGTGCTGATCGAAAGCCGGATCGTGATTGCGACCGATACGTTCGCCCGTGAGCTGGGTGCCAAGTTCGGCATCACCGGCAACCGTGACAATGTGTTCTTCGGTGGCAGTACCGATGACAACCACGCCAACATCAATGATCAGGCAAAGGTCAATAACGACTACGCCAAGGCGCTGGCTGACTGGAATGCCGGTGGCCGAGCCGGAGCGGTTCCCGTGCGTGCCCCGAACACCATCACCACCAACAAGTTGAACTGGAACCTGCCGGTGGCCGCGGCCAGCAATCCGGGTTCACTGGCGCTGTCGATCCTAAACGCGGGGTACCTGCTGGACGTGGAGTTGTCGGCCATGCAAGAGGAATCGCGTGGCGAAGTGATCTCCAACCCGCGCGTGGTCACCACCAACCAGCGCGAAGCGACGATCAAGCAGGGTAAGGAAATCGGCTACGTCACCATCAGCGGCGGCGGCGCGGGCGGTGTCGCCACGCCCAACGTCCAGTTCAAGGAGGTTGTGCTGGAACTGAAGGTCACCCCGACCATCACCAACGACAACCGCGTGTTCTTGAACATGTCGGTCAAGAAGGATGAGGTGGAGAGCTACATCCGCCTGGAAGGCTACGGCGAAGTCCCGACCATCAACCGCCGCGAGGTCAACACCGCCGTTCTGGTGGAAGACGGCCAGACCGTGGTGATCGGTGGCGTGTACGAGTTCACCGACCGCAACAGCGTCAACAAGGTACCGTTCCTGGGCGACGTGCCGTTCCTTGGCAATCTGTTCAAGAAGCGCAGTCGCAACAAGGACAAGGCCGAACTGCTGGTCTTCGTCACCCCGAAGGTGCTGCGCGTGTCCAAGACCAACTAAGGGTCGCGGCCCTGCCTGCAGCGAAAGGGCCGCCTTGTGCGGCCCTTTCGCGTTCAGGAAGCTTAGATGTTGCAACGTCCCTGAGGAACGCTCAGGGCCCACTGTAGAACGGGCAATCGATCAATGAACGCTCGCCTGTGCCGGTTGGGGCGATTGGCCAAGGGTTAGGAGCCCGGCAAGGAATCCGCGCTATGCTGGGCGGCGATTTATTGCAAAAGCAGGTGACCCCCATGGCAGCCGCCAACTGTTCCAGCTGCGCTGCGCAGTGCTGTCGGCTGACCGTGGTGCTCGGGGCGTCCGACTGCGTTCCGGCGCACCTGACCACTGAGCTGCCGACTGGCCTGCGCGTGATGGCCGGGGGCGCGGACGGATGGTGCGTGGCGCTGGACCGTGAGCGCATGAATTGCAGTATCTATGACGACCGGCCGCAGACCTGTCGCCGATTTGCGATGTCCGGTCCTTATTGCAGCGCGATCTTTGCCGGCGACAAAGGCACGATGGCCCCGAGTACGCCGTAAGGTGGCTTCGGCCGTTACGAGTATCGCGTTCAGGCAATCTTGATCCCGATCCAGCGCCAGCCCTGCCATCATGTGGGCGGAACCTTACGCACGTCGCGTGGGTCACATGGATCCCATGAACCTGCCTCCCCCCATGCCCGACACCGAGATCGATACTCCCGCCGCCGCCGAGCAGGCCCATGATCGCCTGCACGATGGTTTCTGCGCGCTGCGCGACGCGTTGGCCGGCGAGATCGTCGGCCAGGCCGCGCTGGTCGAACGCCTGCTGACCGCCTTGCTGGCAGATGGCCATCTGCTGGTCGAGGGCGCGCCAGGCTTGGCCAAAACCACCGCGATCCGCGCGCTGGCCGCGCGCCTGGAGGCGGATTTCTCGCGCGTGCAGTTCACCCCGGACCTGTTGCCGGCCGATCTGACCGGCACCGAGATCTGGCGGCCGCAGGAAGGCCGCTTCGAGTTCGTCCCCGGCCCGATCTTCCACCCCATCCTGCTGGCCGACGAAATCAACCGTGCCCCGGCCAAGGTGCAATCGGCGCTGCTGGAAGCAATGGGCGAGCGCCAGGTCACCGTCGGCCGCCACACCTACGCGCTGCCGGCGTTGTTCCTGGTGATGGCCACGCAGAACCCGATCGAGCAGGAGGGCACCTTCCCGCTGCCCGAAGCGCAGCTGGACCGCTTCCTGATGCATGTGCGCATCGGCTACCCGGATTCCGATGCCGAGGCGGAGATCCTGCGTTTGGCGCGGGAACGTGCGCGCGATGCACTGGGTCCGCCGCCACCGGCGCCGCCGCGGATGCCACTGGAAGATGTGTTCGCCGCGCGCAAGGCCGTGTTGTCGCTGCACATGGCGCCGGCGCTGGAACGCTATCTCATCGAGATCGTGCTGGCTTCGCGCGACGCCGCCCGCTACGACCCCGCGCTGGCCAGACGCATCGCCTGGGGGGCCAGCCCGCGCGGCTCGATCGCCCTGGAGCGCTGCGCGCGTGCCCGCGCCTGGCTTGCCGGCCGCGACTTCGTCACCCCCGACGATGTGCGCAGCGTCGCCCCTGACGTCCTGCGCCACCGCGTGCTGCCCAGCTATGAAGCTACCGCCGAAGGCTGGGACGGCGATCGCCTGGTGGCCGAGCTGCTGGCACGCGTGCCGGCGCCCTGACCTCGATGGCTTCGGACGTGGACAGCACCGCAGGCGCCCCCGACGGCGACGGCCTGCGCCCCAGCCTGGCCGAACTGGTCGCGCTGCGGCGTAATGCCCACCGGTTGGCCCCGGCCCGGCGTGGCCGGCTTGGCCATGCCGGCCACGCGCCAGCGCCCATGCGTGGGCGCGGCATGGAATATGCCGAGTCGCGGGAGTACGTGGCAGGCGACGATGCCCGCCACATCGACTGGCGCGTCACCGCGCGTACCGGCCGTGCACACACCAAATTGTTCCAGGCCGAACGCGAGCGCTTGACCCTGCTGGTGGCCGACACGGATCCGGTGCTGTATTTCGGCACCCGCGTTCGCTTCAAATCGGTACAGGCCGCCCGCGTCGGCGCGATTGCCGCGTGGTTGGCACAGCGTCAGGGCGACCGTCTCGGCGCGTTGCGTGGCAGCAGCGTGGAAGCCCCGCTCCCGCCGGCCGGGGGCACCCGCGGTGTGCTGCGCGTGCTCGATGCGCTCACCCGCTGGTACGCGCAGCCACCGGCCGACGACGCCGGGCTGGACCGGGCACTCGAACAGGCGGCGCGTCTGCTGCGTCCCGGCGCGCGCGTGGTCGTGCTTGCCGATCCTGGGCAGGCTGCGGCCATCAGTGTGTCGCGTTGGACCGCCCTGGCCATGCACCACGAAGTGGTGGTGATGCTACTGGTCGATCCGCTGGAGCTGTCCCCGCCAGCAGCCTCGCTGGCGTTCCTGTCGCAGGGCCGCCGCGTGCTGCTCGACCTTGACCGCGCCAGCGTCCGCGAGCACTGGCGCGAGCGCTTCGTGGCGCCGCTGCAGGACCTGCAGAAGCACCTGTCGTCGCGTCGCATCCAGGTGCACGTGGTGGCCTCTGATGACGCCAGCGACTGCTGGCTGACCCCGATGCCCTCGGCGGTGGTGGCATGAGCGCGCCGACCTCGCTGCCGTTGCGCGATGTGCAGCTGCCGCCATCGCCTGCGTGGTGGCCGCCGGCGCCCGGCTGGTGGCTGGTGCTGGGCGCCGTGCTGCTTGTCGCCGCGCTGCTGTGGGCGTGGCAGGCGCGTCGTCGGCGGCGGCGACAGGGCTGGATCCGGTTGTTCGATGAGGCCATCGCACAGGCGGCAACGCCGGTCGAGGAAGTGGCGGCCATCGCCGCGCTGCTCCGCCGTGCGGCGCGCGTGCGTCAGCCCGGCGCGGAACTGCTGCAGGGCCCGGCATGGCTGGAATTCCTCGACGAGCCCGGTAGCCGTGCCTTTTCCGATGGCGATGGGCGGCTGCTGCTCGACGGCGGTTATCGCCCGCAGGTCGATGCCGAAGCGGCGCAGCGCCTGCGCGTGCTGGCGCGTGCGCGTTTCCTCGGCCTGGTGTCGGGGCGGCGGCGATGATCGCGATGAACGTGTCGCCGCAGGTGGCTCAGTGGCTGCCGGACTGGCTGTCGTGGCTGGATACCTTCGCCTGGCCGTGGATGCTGGCTGCGCTGCCGGTACCGGTGCTGATGCACTGGTGGCCGCAGCGCAACGCCAGCGCCGCCGCGTTGCGCGTGCCGTACGCGGCCGCACAGCTGCAGGCGCTCGGTAGCGCTGTCGGTGGCCGCGCGCTGGGCGTTGGCCGGCTGCTGCTGTGGTTGGCGTGGGTGTGTCTGTGCGTGGCAGCGGCACGCCCGCAGCAACTGGGCGAGGCGGTGACTCCGCCACAACAGGGGCGGCAGATGATGCTCGCCGTGGACGTGTCGGGCAGCATGCAGGAAACCGACATGATGCTCGGCCAACAGGTAGTGGAGCGGTTGACTGCCGCCAAGGCGGTGCTGGCCGACTTCCTGGACCGGCGTGTTGGCGATCGCGTCGGCCTGCTGATTTTCGGCGAGCGCGCCTACACCCTTACCCCGCTGACCAGCGATCTTGCCAGCGTGCGTCAGCAGCTCGGCGACAGCGTGGTCGGCCTGGCCGGACGCGAGACCGCGATCGGCGATGCGATCGCACTGGCGGTCAAACGCCTGCGCGAGCAACCGCAGGGCCAGCGCGTACTGATCCTGCTGACTGACGGCGTCAGCAATGCCGGCGTACTCGAACCACTGCGCGCCGCCGAACTGGCCAAGACCGAAGGCGTGCGGGTATACACGGTGGCGTTCGGCGGGGACGGCAGCTACCGGCTGTTCGGCATGCAGGTGGCAGCCGGCGACGACCCGGTGGACGAGGCGACGCTGCAGAAAATCGCCACGCTTACCGGCGGGCGCGCCTTCCGCGCCCGCAACACCGATGAACTGGCCGGCATCTATGCCGAACTGCAGCGGCTGGAGCCGGTGGCCTCGGCGGGCCCTGCGGTGCGGCCGCGGATCGAGCGTTACGCCTGGCCACTGGCGCTGGCGTTGTTGCTGGCCGGGTTGGCCTGGATAGTGCCGAGGCGCTGGGCATGAACATCGATTGGAATGCACTGCATCTGGTCCGCCCGCAGGCCCTGTGGGCGCTGCTGGCCCTGCCACTGATCGCCCTGGTCTGGTACTGGCGTCGCCGCCGCGGCAGCGCGTGGCACACCGCGGTCGATCCGCATCTGTTGCGCCACTTGCTGGTGGCCGGTGGGCAGCGCGCCTGGGGCGGGCTGGTGCTGTTGTTGGTCGGCTGGACGCTGGCGGTGCTGGCCCTGGCCGGCCCTAGCTGGCGACAGGTGGCGCAGCCGCTGTGGCAGTCGCCGACGCCGCTGGTGGTGGCGCTGGACCTGTCCTCGCGGATCACCGCCACCGACCTGCCGCCGTCACGGTTGCTGCAGGCCCGTGCAAAGCTGGCCGCGTTGCTGCGCGAGCGCCAGGGCGGGGAGGTCGCGTTGCTCGCTTATGCCGATGATGCCTACACCGTGGCGCCGCTGACCGCCGATGCGGCCAACGTGGCGCTGTACCTGGATGCGCTGGGCCCGGATGTGATGCCACGCGATGGCCAGCGTGCCGAGCGCGCGTTGGACGCGGCGGTGCTGTTGCTGCAGCAGTCGGGTGCGCGCAGCGGCGACATCCTGCTGCTCACCGACCGTGCCGACGATGCCGCCATCCGCGCAGCTGCCGCGGCGCATCGGCAGGGCTTCACCGTGTCGGTGCTGGGCCTGGGTACGGCGGCCGGTGCGGCCTTCCGTAGTGGCGATGGACAGATCGCGCAGGCGCGCCTGGAAGAGGCGCCGCTGCGCACGGTCGCCAGCAGCGGCGGCGGACGTTATGCGCGTATCGCCAACGACGACAGCGACCTGAAGGCCCTCGGCGTGCTGACCCCGAAGGTGAGCATGGATGACCGCCAGAAGGGCGACGGGCTGGCCTGGCGCGATGAAGGGTTCTGGCTGTTGCCGCCGCTGATGCTGCTGTCGCTATGGGCGTTCCGGCGCCGCGGCCTGGCGATGGCGCTGGTACTGTGCGCAGCGCTGCCGCTGACCCTGCCCACGCCGGCTTACGCGGCCGACGGCACCCTGTGGCAACGCGCCGACCAGATCGATCAACAGAAGTTGGGCGCGGGCGTGGATGCGTATCGCCGCGGTGACTTCAAAGCCGCACAGCAGCAGTTCGAGGGCATCCACAGCGATGCCGGGTGGTACAACCTCGGCAATGCCTTGGCCCGGCAAGGCCAGTACGATGCCGCCATCGCAGCCTACGACAACGCGCTGAAGCAGACCCCCGGCATGCCCGATGCCGTCGCCAACCGCGCTGCGGTGGATGCGGCGCGTAAACGCAAACCACCGCCGACGCCACCGAAGGGCGACCAGGGCAAGCAGCCGCCGAAAACGCCACCGTCGCAAGGGCAAGGGCAGGGGCAACCCGGGCAGGATCAGGGGTCGCCACCGAAGCCGCAGGGTAACCAGGATCCCGGGCAGGCGCCGCCGCCGCCGGGCCAGAATCCGGGCAAGCCGCAGGACGGCGATGCCAAGCAGGATGCGGGTAATCCGGATCCGGCCACGCAGGCCAAGGCTGACGCGGCGCAACGCCAGCAGATGCAGCAGGCATTGCAACGCCAGGGCAAGGACGGCAAGGACACCCGGGCGCAACGCCAAGCCGCCGAAACCCCGCAGCAGCGCGAGCAGCGCCAGGCCGTGGAGGCGTGGATGCGGCGGGTGCCCGACGATCCGGGCAGCCTGCTACGGGCCAAATTCCAGTTGGAAAACGAACGCAGGAAACGGGAAGGACGATGAGCATGGGTTCCACCACGCGGCGATGGATGCAGGCCGGCTGCTGGCTGCTGCTGGGACTGGCCAGCCTGGCGCAGGCGCAGACCCGCGCCTGGCTGGATCGTCAGCAGATCCTCGACACCGAGGCGGTCACGCTCAACATCGAGAGTGATGGCGGCGGTGCGCCGGACTATGCGCCGTTGCGCGCGGACTTCGACCTGAGCGCGCAGACCAGCAGCCGCCAGATGCAGTGGAGCAATGGTGGCACCCGCTCGCGCAATCTCTACGCGGTAGTGCTGTCGCCGCGGCGCAGCGGCACCCTGCAGATTCCCGCGTTGCAGGTGGGCGCCAACCGCACGGCACCGTTGCTGCTGCAGGTGGCGGCGAGCGCCCCCGGCGGCGCCGGCACGCCGGCGGCGATGCCCGGCAATGCCGCGGTCTTCATGGAGACCGAGGTGGATGATGCCACCCCGTACGTACAGCAGAGCGTGGGCGTGGTGGTGCGGCTGTATTACGCCTCGCAGCTTGTCTCCGGCGAGCTCCTGCTGGATACGCCCGACGGTGCGTCGCTGCAGCGCGTGGGTGAAGACCGCAGCCAGGTGCGCGAGGTCAATGGCCGTCGCTACAACATGGTCGAGCGGCGCTTCCTGTTGATCCCCGAACGCAGTGGCCCACTGCAGTTGCCGGCCGCGCAGTTCAACGGCCGCACTGCAGGCGGTTTCTTCGACGACATGTTCGGCGGCGACGGGCGACTGCGCGCCAGCGCGCCGGCACGCACCCTGCAGGTGCGGCCACAGCCGGCCAACGCGCCGCAGCCGTGGCTGCCGCTGCATGACCTCCGCCTGCGCTACACCGCTGCACCCGGCAGCGGGCGTGCGGGCGAGGCGGCCACGGTAGTAGTGGAGGCGACCGCGCAGGGCGCCACCCGCGCCCAGTTCCCCGAGCTGCCGACTTTGGACGTGGGCACCGATGCGCAGGTATTCGCCGAGCCGGCGCAGTTCGATGAGACCTTCACCGGCAGCACCCCGCAGTTGAAGATGACCCGCCGCTACTCGATCGTGCCGCGCACCGCGGGCAGTCTGCGCGTGCCTGGCCCGCGCATGCCGTGGTGGGATGTGAAGGCGGGCGCGGCGCGCATGGCGACCCTGCCGGACCTGACCCTGGCGGTGGCCGCCGGTGGACCGGGGGGCGCGGCGCCGCCGGTCCCGCTGGATACCACCTCGGCCCTGCCGGGCGAAGCGCCGGCCTCCAACGCACTGCCGCTGGCCGATGCACCGTCTGCGGCACGCCCGTGGGGCTGGATCGCAGTGGCCATCACCTTCGCGCTCCTGTGGCTGCTGACCCTGTGGTGGGGCTGGCGGCGGGCCGGGCGGCGCCGGGCAGAACCGCGCGCTGCACCGGTCGCGGTGGCCGGCGTTCCGCTGGCCACCGTGTCGCGCGCCGAACTGCGCCGCGCACTGGAAAGCCAGGGGCTGGACGAGATCATCGCCCTGCTGGCGGCGATGGGCGGGGTGCAGGGCCTGGACGCGCTGCTGGGGCGGCTGGCCGACCCGGCCCAGCGCGAGGCGTTGCTGGCCATGCAGCGGGTGCGGTGGGCCGGTCAGGGGGGCGATGTGGCCGCCGCGCGGCAGGCACTGCGCCGGGCGTTCCATGACGGACCGCACTGGCGGGCCACGGCGGTGGCGGAAAACAATGGGCTGGCGCCTCTATATCCTTCGGGACCTTGATGCGCTGCCGGGCCTGCGGGACCGGCTTTGCTAAGCTGATTCAATTCTTTACAGGAAAGCCGTTAGATGACTGAGGCCGCAAAGACCCGGCAGAAAATGCCTTTGCACTGGAAAATGGGCATCGGCTTCGCGCTGGGCCTTACCCTCGGCCTGATCGTGCACGCCGCCGGCCCGGGCGTGCCTGGCCTGACCGATTTCGCCAAGGGCGTGATGGCCTGGGTGACCACGCCGCTGTCGGGCCTGTTCCTCAACCTGATCTTCATGCTGATCGTGCCGCTGATCTTCTCGGCCCTGATCATGGGCGTGTCGGAGATGGGCGACATCCGCGCGCTCGGCCGCATCGGCTGGAAGACCCTGGCCTACACGGTGCTGCTGTCGGGCATCGCGGTGGGCATCGGTCTTGTGCTGGTCAACGTGCTCAAGCCCGGCGCCGGCATGGACCCGCACGTGGCCGCGCAGATGCTCTCGGAGAACGCAGAGCGCAGCAAGGAAATCGTCGCCGGCATCCATGAGACCCCCAAGGGCATGGACATGCTGCTGTCGATCGTGCCCAGCAACGTGCTGCAGGCCGCATCGGACAATGGCGCCATCCTGTCGCTGATGTTCTTCGCGCTGATGTTCGGCATCGGCATGGTGCTGAGCCCCGAAGAGAAGGTCGCCCCGCTGCGCCGCGCCATCGAAGGCGTGTTCGAAGTCTCGATGACCCTGATCAACCTGGTCATCCGCCTGGCCCCGTATGCGGTGGCCTGCTTCATGTTCAACCTGGCCGCGCTGTTCGGCTTCGACCTGATCATCCGCCTGGGGGCGTACGTGGGCGTGGTGGTGCTGGCACTGGGCCTGCACATGGTGGTGACCTACGGTACCGCGGTGTGGCTGTCCGGGCGTTCGCCGCTGTCGTTCTTCCGCGATACCCAGGAAGCGACGGTGATGGCCTTCTCCACCGCCTCCAGCAACGCGACCCTGCCGACCGCGCTGCGCGTGGCCGACCAGATGGGCCTGCCGCAGAAAGTCTCGCGCTTCGTGCTGACCGTTGGTGCCACCGCCAACCAGAACGGCACCGCGCTGTTCGAGGGTGTCACGGTGATCTTCCTGGCGCAGTTCTTCGGCGTGGACCTGAGCATCGGCCAGCAGGTGATGGTGATGGCGGTCTGCATCCTCGGTGGCATCGGCACCGCCGGTGTGCCGTCCGGCTCGCTGCCGGTGGTGGCGATGATCTGCGCCATGGTCGGGGTGAACCCCCTCGGCATCGGTCTGATCCTGGGCGTGAACCACTTCCTGGACATGTGCCGTACTGCACTCAACGTCACCGGCGATCTGGCCTTGACCACGCTGGTGGCCAAAGGCGAAGTGGACGATGGCCCGGTCGCACCGGTCGTGCCGGTGGACGCCGTCGAGCGCCCTTGACCCGCGCCTGAGGTCCCTGGTTACCTCAACTGCCGCCGGCGGTTGTGCTGACGCCCCGCACCTGCGGGGCGTCTTTGTTTACGGACAGTGATGCTCTTCACAAGGCTGTCCGCCCGTCGGTCGCGGCCTGACCCCATCGGTGGTCTGTGGGACAATGGGCCGCCCGCAGCTCCGCGGGAGCCTCCCGACTCCGACAGAACCATGACGCAGCCTACCCGCCGCCAGTTGGCCAACGCCATCCGCTTCCTTGCCGCTGATGCGGTCGAAACCGCCAAGTCCGGGCATCCCGGCATGCCGATGGGCATGGCCGATATCGCCGAGGTCCTCTGGAACGACTATCTCCGTCACAACCCGAAGAATCCGCAGTGGTTCAACCGCGATCGCTTCGTGTTGTCCAACGGCCATGGCTCGATGCTGCAGTACGCGCTGCTGCACCTGAGCGGCTACGACCTGCCGATCGAACAGCTCAAGCAGTTCCGTCAGCTCGGCAGCAAGACCGCCGGCCATCCGGAACACCATGAGACCCCCGGGGTGGAAACCACCACCGGTCCGCTCGGCCAGGGCCTGGCCAACGCGGTCGGCTTCGCGCTGGCGGAAAAGCTGCTGGCACAGCGCTACAACCGCCCCGAGCACGAGATCGTCGATCACCGCACGTGGGTGTTCCTGGGCGATGGCTGCCTGATGGAAGGCATCTCGCATGAAGTGGCGTCGCTGGCCGGCACCTGGGGCCTGGGCAAGCTGGTCTGCTTCTGGGACGACAACCACATCTCCATCGACGGCAACACCGCCGGCTGGTTCACCGACAACACCCCCGAGCGTTTCGAAGCCTATGGCTGGAACGTGGTGCGCGGCGTCGATGGCCACGATCCGGACAGCATCAAGGCTGCCATCGACGGTGCCCTGTCGCAGTTCGACAAGCCGACCCTGATCTGCTGCCGCACCACGATTGGTTTTGGCTCGCCGAACAAGGCCGGCAAGGAATCCAGCCACGGCGCCCCGCTGGGCAAGGACGAGCTGGCCGAAACCCGCAAGGCGCTGGACTGGCCGTACGGTCCGTTCGAGATTCCCGAAGAAATCTACGCGGGCTGGCGTGCCGGCGGTACCGGCACCCTGCGCCAGGCCGAGTGGGAGCAGCAGTTCGACAAGTACGCCAAGCAGTTCCCGGCCGAGGCTGAAGAACTGACCCGTCGTTCGCACGGTGAGCTGCCGGCCGACTTCATCGCCAAGGCCGACGCCTACATCGCCCAGGTCCAGGCCGACGGCCAGACCATTGCCTCGCGCAAGGCCTCGCAGCTGGCGATCGAAGCGTTCGCCCCGCTGTTGCCGGAACTGATCGGCGGCTCGGCCGATCTGGCCCACTCCAACCTGACCTTGTGGAAGGCCAGCAAGTCGGTGGCCACCGATGACCCGAACGCCAACTATGTGTACTACGGCGTGCGCGAGTTCGGTATGACCGCCATCGCCAATGGCCTGGCGCTGCACGGTGGGTTCATTCCCTTCGATGCCACCTTCCTGGTGTTCAGCGATTACGCCCGCAACGGCGTGCGCATGAGCGCGCTGATTCCTGCGCACGCGATCCACGTCTACACCCACGATTCGATCGGCCTGGGCGAAGACGGCCCGACCCACCAGCCGGTGGAGCACCTGGCCTCGCTGCGCTACATCCCCAACAACGATGTGTGGCGTCCGTGCGATGCGGTCGAGTCGGCGGTCAGCTGGAAGGCCGCGATCACCCGCACCGACGGCCCGAGCTGCCTGGTATTCAGTCGCCAGAATCTGCCGCACCAGCCGCGCAGCACCGAGCAGGTTGCCCAGATCGCGCGCGGTGGTTACGTGCTGGCCGATGCCGAAGGCGGCGTGCCGGACGTGATCCTGATCGGCACCGGTTCGGAAGTGGGCCTGGCCGTGGCCGCCAAGGCCGAGCTGGATGCGGCCGGGATCAAGACCCGCGTGGTGTCCATGCCGTCGACCGACGTGTTCGAGCGCCAGGACGCGGCGTACCGTGAGTCGGTGCTGCCCAACGCCGTGCGCAAGCGCGTGGCCGTGGAAGCCGGCGTCACCGGTTTCTGGCGCCAGTACGTGGGCCTGGACGGTGCGGTGGTCGGTATCGACACCTTCGGTGCCTCGGCCCCGGCCGAAGCGCTTTACAAGCACTTCAACATCACCACCGAGCACGTGGTGGCGGCGGCGAAGGCGCTTTGATGCACTGAGTGCCGTTGAGGTGGTTTGAAGCAGAAGGCCGGGGATTTCCCCGGCCTTCTGCGTTTGCGGGTGGAGCAGCCGAGCATGGCTCGGCTCTACCACCACCGTTCGTGCATCGCCTCCGGGTAGAGCCGAGCCACGCTCAGCTGCTCTACGCAATGCGCCGATCAGTGGGTAGAGCCGAGCCACGCTCGGCTGCTCTACGCAATGCGCCGCTCAGTGGGTAGAGCCGAGCCACGCTCGGCTGCTTTACGCAATGCGCCGATCAGTGGGTAGAGCCGAGCCACGCTCGGCTGCTCTACGCGCTGCGCCGATCAGCGGGTAGAGCCGAGCCATGCTCGGCTGCTCTACGCGCTGCGCCCCGCGCTCAGGCGACGGCCGTCCGCGCCAACGCCAACCGCACCAACCTGGCTTCGATCCGTTCGCCGAAACTTTTCGGCGCATCCAGTCCCATCCGCTGCAGGTACACCGCATCGCCATCGCCGGCCGGCTGGGTTACCGCCGCCAGCACCGTGCGCAGCTTGCTGCCACGCGTCTGCGTGTTCTGCTTCAGCCAGCCCAGCGCCTTGACCAGATGCTGCTCTACCTCGGTGAAATCGCTGCCCAGCGGATAATCGGGCAACAGGCCCGATTGGCGGAACGGTGACAGTGCGGCACTGACCGCTGCGGCGGTGTTGCGCCGTTGCCAGTGCTCCGGTGCAGTGAAGGCCGGATCCAGTTTCTTCGCGGCCTTGGCGGTCTGCAGCAACCCGGCCTGGAACGCTGCATCGGTGATCGCGGTCATGCCGACCACGCAGTCCTCGTCGGTGAGGTTGCGCAGGTCGGCGATGCCGTATTCGTTGATGTAGATGTCGCGCAGGTGGCGCGGGATGGTGGTGTGGCCGTAGTTCCAGCGCACGTTGGACTGCACCGTGCCCTTGTCCTCGCGCACCGCACGGAACATCAGCGCACTGCGTGCCTCGGGCAGGGCATGGGCCATCGCGACGAAGTTGTACTGGCCGCCCACGCCGGATACCACCCGCCCGTCTTCCAGTGCGTCCGACGCGGCCGCGCCCAAGGCGGTGGCGATCATGCAGGAGTTGAAGAAGCGCGCATGCCGGCGCTGCAGCCGCTCCAGGGTTTCATCGCCGCCGTAGAGCTGGTTGATCTCGCTGATCCGCCGCATGCCGATCGCGCGGCGTTCGTCGTCGGGCAACTCGCGCAACCACTGGTAGAACTCCGGCGAGCCCAGGTAGAACGCGCCATGCAGGTACTCGCCTTCGGCGGCGAGGGTGGCGTGGTCGATGGTCAGGGTGCTGCCGTTTTCGATGCGCTGCATCAGCGCCAGGTCGTCGTGCACCTTGCGCCGGATCACCCCGGTCTGCACCAGCCGGCGGAAGCCTTCGTTGAGCATTTCGCTGCAACCGTACAGGCCGATCTCAAACGGCTCCAGGCCACCGCATTCGAGCACGGTGGGGTGGCTGGACAACGTCGGGTCCAGTGCGTGCAGCACCTGCCGGTAGCGGGCGTTGTCGGTGTGCCGCAGCACCAGCGCGTGGCTGATCGCATCGGCCAGGGTGCCGATGCCGATCTGCAGCGTGCCACCGTCGCGCACCAGCGCGCTGGCGTACAGGCCGATGGCGTAGTCGCCGTCGCTGACCGGCTGGCGCGGCAGCCCGAACAGGTCGGGGTAGGGCGGCGGCGGGGTGATCACCAGGTCGAAGAAGGACACATCCACCGTCGCGGTGCCGGCCAGGTAGGGCAGCTGCGGATCGATCTCGGCGATCATCAGCGGACGCGGCAGCCCGCGCGCGACCATCGCATCCAGTGTGTCCTGAGTGATGTCGTTGTTGCACGACAGCGACAGCCGCCGGTCATCCGGGCGCACCGCCACCTTCTGCACGATCGCGTGCGGCGCGCGCTGGGCCACCGCGTCGGCGGCATGGGTGTAGTTGAGGCTGGTGTAGCTGCGCTGGGCCTGCGAGGAATTGAGCAGCGCGCCGGACTGCATGTAGAACTCCTCGACCTGCACATGCGCGGGCAGGCGGTCGCGGACCATCGCATCGGCATAGGCCAGTCGCGGGAAATCCGCGCCGAAATGGCGTTCGGCGAAGGGCGCCATGAAGCGCGCTTCCAGCCCACTGCCGCTGGCCTTGGGCGGGTTCAGCGACAGCGCGGTGTAGATCTGCAGCGGCCGCGAGGGATCGTTCTCCACCCGGGCATACAGGGCGTTGAGCAGGCGGTGCGGTTTGCCCAGCGCCAGCGGCGCGCCGATGCGCAACGGGCCCTCCACGCGCTGCAGCAGCCAGTCGATCGCAGCGTCGAGGTCGGTGAGGTGATCGGTCATCCAGCGGCATCCTGCAGGTATATGCGGGCCATTACAGCATTTCGGGCTTGAACAGACGGCGACGCGAGACTTCCGCGCCGGAGACCATGAACTGGCCCTCGCCCCGGTAGTGCACGGTGCGCGGCAGTTTCGGCACGCGCGCGACGTGGGCCTTGACGACTTCCCAGATGAACAGGCCGTGCCGCTTGATCTGGCTGCGATCGACCAGGCGGCACTCGAAGCTGGCGTGGCACTGGGCCAGCAACGGCGCCGCCACGTTGCTGGCCGCGACGGTGTCCAGGCCGAAGTGGTCGAACTTGTCGATCCTGGCGCCACTGCAGTTGCCGATCCCGGCCACCGTATCGAGCATCTCGGCGGTGGGCAGGTTGATGACGCATTCGCCACTGCGGCGGATCAGCTCGAAACTGCGGTTGCCGCTGGCGATCATCGTCGCCAGCCGCGAGGGCGTGAACGCCAAGACCATGTGCCAGCCCAGGGTCATGACGTTGCGTTGCCCCTTCCAGGCCGAGGTGACCAGCACGATCGGGCCGGGTTCGAGGAAGCGACGCACGTCCTCCACCGGGTAGTCGAATTTTCGGTAGCGTCGCATCGAAGCCTCCGTGGGGCGTGGCTCGATGCTGGCAGCGGAGGGATGAACCGGTTGTCGAAGGGGTTGACAGTCTTTTCGATTACGTGCGTAATCAGTTCGTCGATTACGGATGTAAATGATGAGCCAGATCAGCGAAGCCGAAGCCGTGGTGATGGATGTGCTGTGGGGCGAGCACCCGTTGGGTGCCGATGAGGTGGTGGCCGCGCTGGCCGGCCGCGGCTGGGCCGAGCCCACCATCAAGACCCTGCTCAACCGGCTGCTCACCAAGGGCGCGATCAGCGCCAGCCGCGATGGGCGCCGCTACCTCTATTCGCCGGTGCTGCAGCGCCAGGCATGGGTGGCCGAGCAGAGCAGCGGCCTGCTCGACAAGCTGTTCGACGGCCGCGTGGCGCCGCTGGTGGCGCACTTCAGCCAGCGTGGGCAACTGAGCCCGCAGGACATTGCCGACCTGAAGGCGCTCATCGAGGGACTGGACCATGACTGAGCTGCTCAACGCGCTGCTGCAGGCCAGCGTATGGCTGTCAATCGCGGTGCTGCTGTTGGCGGGGGTGCGGCCGCTGCTGCTGCAGCTGGGCGGGGCGGCGCTGGTCTATCGCAGTTGGTGGTGCGTGCCGGTACTGCTGTTGACGCTGCACCTGCCGTTGCCGGTGGCGCCGCTGGCCGATGCGCTGCCGGTGCTTGTCGCGGCCGCTGCGTGGACTGCTCCCATTGTCGCCCCGGCAACGCCCACCTGGCCGTGGCTGCTGCTGGTGGCGTGGGCCGTGGGCGCGCTGGGCATGGGGATGGCCAGTTGGCGCGCGCAACGCCGCTTCGAGCGCGCGCTGGGCACGCTGCAGCCGCGCGCGGACGGCAGTTGGCAGGCCAGCGCCGATCCGGGCCTGCCGGCGCTGGTGGGGCTGTGGGCACCGCGCATCGTGGTCGGCCCGCGTTTCGAAAAGGACTTCAGCACGGCCGAACAGGCGCTGATCCTGAAGCACGAGCGCAGCCATCGCCGCCACGGCGATCCATGGGCCAATGCCGTGCTGGTGCTGCTGCGCTGCATGTTCTGGTTCCATCCACTGCTGCCGTGGGCAGCACGCCGCTTCCTGCGCGACCAGGAACTGGCCTGCGATGCACGCACCCTCGATCCACAACCGGCCCAGCGCCGGATCTACGCCAACGCGCTGCTGAAGGCGCAGTTGGTCCACCCGGTTGCGCCGATGGCCTGCCACTGGCGCAGCCAACCGATCTTGAAGGAGCGTATTGCCATGTTGAAGGAACACAAGCGGAAGCCGTTGCCGTGGTTGAGCGGCCAGGTGTTGGTGGCGGGCATGAGCCTGGGTCTGGCGGCGGTGGCGTGGGCCAGCCAGGGCGGAACGACTTCCCCCTCGGCCGGTGCCGAGCCGGCTGACGCCGCAGCGCACGATGGCAAGGTTGCCGGTGTCGATGTGCAGGCCAAGGCCCGCAACATGACGCCACCGACGTATCCGCAGAGCGCGTTCGAACAGAACATTTCGGGGAAGGTGATGCTGCGTGTCGAGGTCGATGCCACTGGCAGGACCGGCGAGGTGCGCGTGCTCAGTTCCACCCCGGCCGGCGTGTTCGACGAGGCATCGATCGCCGCGGCCAGGCAATGGACCTTCGAGCCCGCGCTCAAGGACGGCAAGGCGGTGGCAACGGCGTTGAAGATCCCGATGACGTTCGAACTGAACGAGGCGGGCCCAGCGCAGTGAGGCAGGTGCTCAC
>NZ_JBFULC010000036.1:0-40097 GCF_056400525.1 Stenotrophomonas sp. P5_A9 | reverse complement strand
TGGGCACGGTGCGGGTGGGATGCCGGGACACGCCGTGAATCCATCCGTGGAGGCTCGCGGGCGCCATCCATGGCGCCCGACGGTCCCGGCATCCCACCCGCACCGTGCCCAGACAGTTGGCCGGGGCCGGATTGAGAGCAAGAGCCGGCCGCCCGTTTTTTTGGAGGGGGAGAGAAGAGCAGCCGGGCATGGCCCGGCTCTACCGCGGGATCAGCGCACGATGAACGGGTAGAGCCGGGCCATGCCCGGCTGCTCTTGAACCCTTCCCTCGCGGCAAAGTGCGCTCGCGCTCGCTTTCGCCCTGCTCCACCCAACAAAGGGGCAAACAATCCGTCAGGCGTTGGCGTGGGTGGGTGGATTGGCGGGACCCTCAAGCCGCATGGATGCGGCTTGGGAGCCTACACGGGTGAAGGCGCATTGCTCGCGAGGAACTGCCTCGCATGCGACTGAACGCACGGCCGCCAGCGGCTGGGCCGGGCCGCGGAGCGGGACTTGCGGCGTATCCCGCCAACCCACCCACGCCAACGCCAACTCAGATTTCAGTCCCGCTGTTGCCGTTGCGGTCGCTCTAAAAAGAACAGCTGCACCCACCCTACCCCTTGTCCTGCAGCGCCATCTGCATGTCGCGCTGACGCCGCTTCTCACCGCGCGCAGTAACGAACCAGCCCACCACCGCCGCGATCGACACCGCCAGCACCATCAGCGTGGCCAGCGCGTTGATCTCCGGCTTGATCCCCATCCGCACCGATGCGAACACCTTCATCGGCAGCGTCGTCGAATTCGGGCCGGCCACGAAACTGGCGATCACCACATCGTCCAGCGACAACGTAAAGGCCAACAACCAGCCGGCCACCAACGCCGGGGCGATGATCGGCAACGTGATCTGGAAGAACACCTTCAACCGGCTCGCCCCCAGGTCCATCGCCGCCTCTTCCAGCGAACGGTCCAGCTCCTGTAACCGCGAGGACACCACCACCGTCACGAACGACAGCGTGAACGTCACATGCGCGATCCAGATGCTGGTCACCCCGCGTGCCGGGAAGCCCGGAATGCCGCCCATCGCCACCAGCAGCGTCATCAGCGAAAAGCCCAGGATCACCTCGGGCATCACCAACGGCGCGGTGATCAGCGCGCCGAACATGGTCTTGCCCGGGAACCGCTTGAACCGCGTCATCACCATCGCCGCCATCGTGCCCAGCACCGTCGACGCGCACGCCGTCCAGAACGCCACCTCCAGGCTGATCCACAACGCATCCAGGATCTGCCGGTTGTTGAACAGTTCCCCGTACCAGCGCGTGGAGAAGCCCGACCAGACCGTGGCCAGCTTGGAGGCATTGAACGAGTACACCATCAGCAACAGGATCGGCAGGTACAGGAACGCGAACCCCAGCCCCAACACCGACCACCCCAACCACCGGCTGCCGCGCACCATGCTCATAGCAGCTTCCCTTCCAGCTCACGCTGCTGGACCCGGTTGAACAGCAGGATCGGCACCAGCAGCAACAGCAGCATCACGATCGCCACCGCCGAGGCCGTGGGCCAGTCGCGGTTGTTGAAGAACTCACCCCACAGCACCCGCCCGATCATCAGCGTGTCCGGGCCACCCAGCATCTCCGGAATCACGAACTCGCCCACCGCCGGGATCATCACCAGCATGCAGCCGGCGATGATGCCGGTGCGCGACAACGGCAGCGTGATCCGCAGGAAGGCCTGCCACGGCTTGGCCCCGAGATCGTAGGCGGCTTCGAGCAGACGGTTGTCCAGCTTGACCAGGTTGGCGTACAGCGGCAGCACCATGAACGGCAGGTAGCAGTACACGATGCCGATATAGGCCGCGGTCGGCGTGTACAGGATCTGCAGCGGCGCATCGATCAACCCCAGCTTCAGCAGCAGCTGGTTGAGCAGCCCGTTGCGGTCCAGGATGCCGATCCACGCATACACCCGGATCAGGAACGAGGTCCACGACGGCAGCACCACCAACATCATCGCCACGTTGCGCGCGGCCGGCGACATCCGCGAAATCACGTATGCCATCGGGTAGCCGATCAGCAGCGTCAGCAGCGTGGCGATCACCGCGATCTTGATCGAACTCAGGTAGGCCAGCACGTACTGGTTGTCCTTCACCAGCGCTGCGTAATTGCCCAGGTTGAGCTTCAGCGAGAACGCGCCATCCACGTATTCCAGCAGCCAGGTATACGGCGGCGAGCCGACCTGCGTGCGTGAGAACGAGATCATCAGGATGATCACGAACGGTACCGCGAAGAACAGCAGCAGCCACAGGTACGGCGCGGCGATCACGCTACCGCGGGTACCGGGGAGCCAACGCTTCCAGCCGGCGGCGTTCATGCGGTGAGCACCACGCCGTCGTTGTCACGCCAGCACACCCACACGCTGTCGCCCCAGGTCAGCCCGTCGCTGGCCCAGCGCTGCGAATTGGCGAAATTGGACAGCACCTTGGCCCCGCTCGGCAGGCGCACGTGATAGACCGAATGGCTGCCGAAGTAGGCGATTTCCTCGATCACGCCCTGTGCCTTGTTGGTGTCCCCGGCCGGCTCGTCCTTGCCGATCATCACCTTCTCCGGGCGCAGCGCGAACGCCACCGGCTGGCCTTCGTAGCCGGTGATGCCGTGGGCCACGTAGATCGGCGCCGGGAACAGCGGCGTGCGCACGGTGACGTACTCGGGCAGGTCCTCGTCGATCGCCCCGTCGAACAGGTTCACCGAGCCGATGAACTCGGCCACGAAGCGGTTGGCCGGCTGCTCGTAGATTTCGTCCGGCTTGCCCACCTGCTGGATCCAGCCGGCATCCATCACCGCGATGCGGGTGGCCATGGTCATGGCCTCTTCCTGGTCGTGGGTGACCATCACGCAGGTCACCCCGGAGGTCTCGATGATGTTGACCAGCTCCAGCTGCATCTGCGAACGCAGCTTCTTGTCCAGCGCGCCCATCGGCTCGTCCAGCAGCAGCAGCTTGGGCCCCTTGGCCAGCGACCGCGCCAGCGCCACGCGCTGCTGCTGGCCACCGGACAACTGGTGCGGCTTGCGCTTGGCCAGCTTCCCCAGCTGCACCAGCTCCAGCATCTCGCCCACGCGTGTGCGGATCGCATCGCGGGCCAGGCCGTCCTGCTTGAGCCCGAAGGCGATGTTCTGCTCCACCGTCATGTGCGGAAACAGCGCGTAGGACTGGAACATCATGTTGATCGGCCGCTGGTACGGCGGCAGATCGTTGATGCGCTGGCCGTCCAGCTCGATGCTGCCCTTGGTGGGCGTCTCGAAGCCGCCCAGGCAGCGCAGCAGGGTCGATTTGCCGCTGCCCGAGCCGCCGAGCAGGGCGAAGATCTCGCCCTTGCGCACGTCCAGGCTGACATCGTCGAGGGCGACGAAGCCGTCGAATTCCTTGCGCAGCGCGCGGATGGACAGATAGCCCGGTTCGAGGACCGGCACGACCTCGCCTTCCGGCTTGGCATCAAATGGCATGGGGAGCGGCTCCGGGAGCGGCGGCGGGACGGGGGGAGCATCCCATTTTACCGGTGGTGGCAGCGTCATGCGCTACCGGATCGGGCGGCCTGCCCCCCACACCTGCGGGATGAATACCCTGAAACGACGACGCCGGCACGGGGCCGGCGTCGCAGGGGCGGTCAGCGACCGGTCTTCACCTCGGTCCACAACCGGGTGTAGAGCTTGTCCACCTCCGGAGTGTTGATCGAGTAGGTGAACATCTTGGCGGCCACGTCGGCCGGCGGGTAGATGGTCGGGTCGGTGCGGATCGCCTCGTCCACCAGGGCGGTGGCCTTGGTCACCGGGTTGGCGTAATGGATGAAGTTGGTGTTGGCCGCGGCCACCTTCGGTTCCAGCAGGTAGTTGATGAAGGCATACGCGGCCTCCGGGTGCTTGGCATCCTTGGGGATGGCCAGCATGTCGAACCACTGCGGCGCGCCTTCGCGCGGGATCGAGTAGGCCACGGTGACGCCGTTGTTGGCCTCGGCCGCGCGGTCACGAGCCTGGATGATGTCGCCCGACCAGCCCACCACCAGACAGGTGCCGCCGTTGGCCAGCGAGCCCACGTACTGGGAGGAGTGGAAGTTCTGCACGTACGGGCGGATGCCCTTGAGCAGCGCGGCGGCCTTTTCCAGCGTGGCCGGGTCCTGGCTGTGCGGATCTTCGCCCAGGTAGTGCAGCGCGATCGGGATCATGTCCGAGGGGGTGTCCAGGATGGTGATCCCGCAGTCCTTCATCTTGGCGATGTTCTCGGGCTTGAAGATCAGATCCCAGCTGTTGGCGATGTCGGTGCTGCCGCCGAAACGCTGCTTGAGCAGTTCCACGTTGTAGCCGATGCCGGTGGTGCCGATCATGTACGGCACGCCGTACTGGTTGCCCGGGTCCTGCTGGGCGATGCGCTTCATCACGTCCGGGTCGAGGTTGGCCAGGTTCGGGATCTTGCTCTTGTCCAGCGGCAGGAACACCCCGGCCTTGATCTGGCGGCCGAAGAAATTCAGCGTCGGCACCACCACGTCGTAGCCGCTGTTGCCGGCCAGGAGCTTGGTTTCCACCATCTCATCGCTGTCGAACACATCGTAGGTCACCTTGGTGCCGGTGGCCTTCTCGAAGTTGGGGATGGTGTCTTCGGCGATGTAATCGCTGTAGTTGTAGACGTTCAGCACCTTGCTGTCGTCGTCGGACTTGCCGCCGCCACAGGCGCTGAGTACGGATACGGCAATGCCGAGGGTGAGGATTCGCAGCTTCATCGGACTCTCCACAGGTCAGGTGCGAGATGGGGGAACCGGCCAGACCGGTACGACGGCTGCCAGCCTAACGGGCATGCCCGTATTTTCCCAGCACATGGCCCTCACGGCCATGCCGGATCTGGCGACGCGGCGCCGTTCAGACGTTGAGCAGCAGGAATTCACGCTCCCACGAGCTGATCACGCGGAAGAAGGTCTCGTATTCCTTGCGCTTGACCGACACATAGGCCCGGCAGAAGCGCTCGCCCAGCATCTCGCGCAGTTCCGGGCAGCCTTCCAGCCCGTCCAGCGCCTCGCCCAGCGAGCGTGGCAGGTCGTAGCCCAGTTCCTTGGCGCTGCCGCTGATCGGCGCGGTGGGGGAGCCCTGCTCGCGGATGCCGAGCAGGCCAGCAGCCAGGGTGGCGGCGATCGCCAGGTAGGGGTTGGCATCCGAGCCGGCAAACCGGCTTTCCACCCGCATGTTCTCCGGGGTATCCAGCGGCACGCGCAGCCCGCAGGTGCGGTTGTCGAAGCCCCAGTGCACGTTGCTCGGGGAGACCTCGCCGAACATCAGCCGGCGGTAGGAATTCACGTTCGGCGCGAAGAACGCCATCGCCATCGGCACGTATTTCTGCAGACCGGCCAGGTAGTGCCCGAACAACGGGCTGAAATCCTCACCGCCATGCTCGCCGGTGAACACGTTGCTGCCGTCGCTGATCCGCAGCAGGCTCTGGTGGATGTGCATCGCACTGCCCGGCTCGTTCTCCATCGGCTTGGCCAGGAAGGTGGCGTAGATGCCGTGGCGCATCGCCGACTCACGCATGGTGCGCTTGAACAGAAACACCTGGTCGGCCAGATCCATCGCATTGGCATGGGTGAAGTTGACCTCCAGCTGCGCCGCGCCGGATTCGTGGATGAGCGTATCCACGTCCAGCTTCATCGCATCGCAGTAGTCGTACATCAGATCGAGGATCGGATCGAACTCGTTGACCGCATCGATCGAGTAGGACTGGCGCGCGGTTTCAGGGCGACCGGAGCGGCCAGCCGGCGGCAGCAGCGGGAAGTCCGGGTCGGTGTTCTTCTGGACCAGGAAGAACTCCAGCTCCGGTGCCACCACCGGGCGCAGGCCGAGTTCGGCATAGGCATTGAGGACGCGCCGCAGCACGTTGCGCGGGGCCAGCTCATGCGGCTCGCCGGTCTTGGTGAAACAGTCGTGGATGACCTGGGCGGTGGGATCGGTGGCCCACGGCACCATGCGCACGGTGTCGGCATCCGGGCGCAGGATCATGTCCGAATCCGACGGTGAGGTCAGCTCGTAGTAGTCGTCCGGGAACTCGCCGGTAACCGTGGTGGCGAAGATGCCCTCCGGCAGGCGCGTGCCGTAATCGTGCGAGAACTTGTCGGCTGGAATGATCTTGCCGCGCGCGTTGCCGGTGATGTCCGGTACCAGGCACTCCACCTCGGTGATGCGCCGGTCCTTGAGCCAGCGCAGCAGCGTGCTCTCCTCGGGCACCGCCGGTGCGGCGGCCTTGCGCGAAGAAGAGGCCGCTTTGCGCGGGGCTGTGGCTTTACGCGAACGCGTTCGGGTGGTCATGACCGGTCTGCTTTGCAGGAGTAGCGGCGACAAGCATCGCCGAAGGCTTGGAAAATACGGTGATGGAACGGGTTTTCAGTGACACGCCATTCCGGATGCCACTGTACTCCGAGCACGAAGGCGTGCGCGGGGTTGCGCGCGGCCTCGATGAGGCCGTCATCGGCGCGTGCCTCGACCCACAGCCCCGGCGCGAGGCGATCAATGCCCTGCCCGTGCACCGAATTGACCGCGATCGCCTCGGCGCCGGCCCAGTCGGCCAGCCACCCGCCCTGGGCCAGCCGCACCGGGTGCGCCGGACCGTACTGTTGTTCGACTGCCGCGTCCGGATCCTCGCGATGGTCCATCAGGCCAGGCACCTCGTGCACGCGCTGATGCAGGGTGCCGCCGAGCGCCACGTTGAGTTCCTGGAAGCCGCGGCAGATGGCCAGCACCGGCAGGTCGCGGGCAAGTGCAGCCTGCAGCAGCGACAGCGCCGTGGCATCGCGCGCGGGATCGTGCAGATTGCCGGGCCAGCTGGGCGCGCCGCCGTAGTGCTGCGGCTCTATGTTGCTCACCGCGCCGGTCAACAGCAGGCCATCGAGACGGTCCAGCCAGTCGTCGGCCGGCAGCGCAGGCTGCAGACTGGGCAGCAGTACCGGGGTGACCGCGGCAGCCGCGCGCAGCGCGCGGATGTACTTTTCGCCGGCGACCGCGAACCGGTGATGACCCAGCATCGTGCTGTCGGTGGGCAGGCCGACCCAGGGGGGCGAAACCATGCGTCATGCTCGGATGACCTGCCTGCACGTTACCGCTGGGCTACGACCCGGCGCAACCGGCGTCGGTCCGTCACATGCCTGCGCGCCGGCCTGCGACAGACTGGCCGCTGTTCCGGGGCCGGGTTGCTGGCATGCTGTCGCCATGAGTTCCGATTTTTCGCGCCATTCCGGCCAGGACCACGTTGCCAGCTGGTACGCCGACAGCGTGCCGGCCCAGCCCTTGCGTGCGCCGCTGGCGGGCAATCTGGACACCGACGTGTGCGTGCTCGGCGCCGGCTACACCGGCCTGTCGGCGGCGTTGTCGCTGGCCGAGCGCGGCTTCCGCGTGGTGGTGCTGGAGGCGCAGCGGATCGGCTGGGGGGCGTCCGGGCGCAACGGCGGCCAGGCCATCGTCGGCTATGGCTGCGAGGTGGACACGCTCGAACGCCTGGTGGGTGCGGACGATGCCCGCCACCTGTTCGATTTCTCGCGTGAAGGCATGGCGCTGCTGCGGCATCGCCTGCAGCGCTACCAGATCGACTGCGACTGGCGCGATGGCCATGCCAGCGTCCCGATCCGCCCGCGGCAGGAGCGCATGCTGCGCGCGGGCATGATCGAACTGGCCGAGCGCTACGGCTATCCCCTGCAGTGGTGGGACCGCCAGCAACTGCGCGAGCAGCTGGACAGCCCGCGCTACAGCGGGGCGATGTTCGATGCTGCCAGCGGGCACCTGCATCCGCTCGCCTATGCGCAGGGCCTGGCACGCGCGGCCGAAACCCTGGGGGTGACGATCCTGGAACAGTCGCCGGTGCTGCAGCTGGTCCGCGGCGCACGCCCCCAACTGCGTACCGCACGGGGGACGGTGAGCGCCGATCACGTAGTGATCGCCGGCAACGCGCTGCTGCAGGGCATCGCACCGGAACTGGAAGCGCGGATCATGCCGGTGGGCACCTACATCGGGGCCACGCCGGCGCTGGGCGCCGAACGCGCACGCGCCTTGATCCGCAACGACATGGCCGTGGCCGATGTCAGCTGGGCCCTGGATTACTTCCGACTCAGCGCCGACCACCGGCTGTTGTTCGGCGGGCGCGCCAGCTATTCGGCGTTGCCGCCGCCGGGCCTGCACGGGGTGATGACCCGGCGCATGCACCAGGTGTTTCCGCAATTGGCCGATGTGGCCATGGAGCAGGTCTGGGGCGGTTACGTGGACATCACCCGCAACCGCGCACCGGACTGGGGTCGGCTCACCCCCAACGTCTATTTCGCCCAGGGCTTCTCCGGGCACGGCGTGGCCGCCACCGGCCTGGCTGGCGCGGTGTTGGCCGAGGCCATTGCCGGACAGGCCCAGCGGCTGGATGTGTTCGCGCGGATTCCGCACGCGCGTTTTCCGGGCGGGCGACTGCTGCGTACCCCGCTGCTGGTGGCGGCGATGTCGTGGTACAAGCTGCGCGATGTGCTGTGGTGAGCGCTAGATCCTTCGGAGCCCCATCTGTCATGTAGTAGACCGTCCTTCGGACAGCCGTTCGCAGCAAGCGTCCAAGTTGCCAACTAAAGGCTTGCATTTGATCACGCCAGGCTCGGCGACCTGACGAAACGCATCTTTTCGCTCTATTCCTATAATCTTTCTGCGCAATTGCACAATCCGCCGCGTGTCGATACCGTCCAAACCGAACGCCATAGTGTTTCGCATGGATGTTGATCTGGCACGGGCAGGAGGAAATACGTGCGACGAGATTGGTGGAAAGATGGGCTTCAACTGAGTTTGCGCATTCGCCCGGTCGGGCTTGTCCTCGCTGTTGTATATGCCTTTGCATGCTGGGGTACACGCAAACTCTCTCTCGACCAGTTTTACCTGCCTGCAGGTGTGCGTGTCGCCGCGCTGCTGCTCTGCCCGCCACGACTGTGGCCTTACCTGTTCCTGGGCGAGTACGCATATTTCGCCCAGATGCGCTACCCGATGGTAGAAAAGTATGGCTTGGCGTGGGTCATCCTCGCGTCGGGCTCTTTGATGCCTACGGTGGCATCGATCGTGCGGCTGCACCGTAGAATGATGACCACTACGTCCCAGGCTTGGCTGCTCTCGGTTGGGGCGGCGTCGGCCATAGCCGTCACCTCGTTGAACCTGATCCTGATGCACTTGCTTTGGCCGACCCCGGACGTACCAATACTCACCGGCGCGGCGCGTTATATCGTGGGTGACTTCATCGGAATTCTGACGGTTGCCCCACTTGCCCTGCTTTGGGCGAAGAGGCACACCGAACCGGCATGGACACGCCGGTTCCTGGCGCCAAGCGTTGCTGGATTGGCGCTGATGATCCTGATTGGCGTATCTACGACGCTGATTCCTGCAGAATCTGCCACGGCCAAGACCAGCCTTCAGTTATTGATGGCGCTACCGGCGATTGCACTTACTTGTCTGCTGGGGTGGCGTGGAGCCGCGGTGGCCGTGCCATCGCTCAATCTGATCATTGGCCTTACGACGCCAAAGCCGTATCCATTGGCATTTGATCCCACAACGTTTACGACACAGATGGTCATGGCCATTGCGGGTGTCGCGCTACTTCTATTCGGATCGCGTATCACCCACTACTATCACCGCTACCGAATGCGGGACGATGGCGAAAGAAATGCCATAAAGCTGGCCCGGAATTCGCATATCGCCAGCGAGAAGGGTCTTCGCGAGCGTGCGCTTCACCTCAGGAAGCTCGGAGACGGCATGGACGTCTATCTCAAAGAAGTGGTGAGCTGGCTGAAATTACAGGGCCACCACGAGATAGCAAACGTGCTGTTGAACACTGCAACTGTGCATTCCCGGTTGTTCCGCGCGCAGGCAAGCATGGTGTATCCCACCGCGTTGGATCAACTCGGCCTGTACGTGGCACTGCAGACTGGCGGCGTGCGTGAATGCTGGGAACTGAGCAACCGGGTGAACCGGCCTCGACTCGAAGGCGACCCATGCACGCTGAGCAAGGGGCTGCAACTGGCTGCCTATCGAGCTCTCAATGAAGCAGTATCCCTGCTTCTGGAAAATGAGCCTGGGCAGCTGATGGTCCGCGCGCGATGCAGGGGTTTCGGTTCGCAGCGAGGAATTCTCGTCGTGGTGGCACTGCTTGACTCGACACGCCCACTGTCCGCAACAACCGCCGCAATGGTCGATGAGCACTTGGCCGGATTGCCTCTCGCTTACGGAGGCCTCGTACAGTGTCGGCGCAATCGGGTCCGGATGGTGCTGACGGAAACCGCGGAGCGCTCATCCAATGGATCTGCGCCCCACCACAGCCCCGGCCGCGGGAAGGCTGCTGACTTGGACAACAGCCAGGCGCTTGGTTGATCACACGGCCTATCCGGCTGCTGCCTGCACTGCACGTGATGAATTGCCCGCCTATTGTCCACTCACACACGTGGAACCGGGCGCTGCCGCCCCGGAGCGGCAGCACCTCGACCCTGACTGTTCGTCCACGTGCTAACGCTGCTGGTCGGCGACCTCGACAGACCACACCGCCTCGGCGCCGTGTCCGTAGAGAACCAGCGAGAAGCCCGCATCTCGATAAACCTCGGCCCGCGCTGCGTTCGTGGCGGGTTGTACACGTTGCGACGGCAACGACACCCTCGCACGGCTTTCGCCAGCGGGCAGGACCCAGAACGCATCATCGGCATTGCCGATAATCACCTGCACACGTCCGGCAAGATCATTCACCTGGAAATACGAGATGCCGTCGCGCTGGAATCCATACAGGCGCCACTGCGGATCCAGACTCAGGTTGGCCGCAATTGGCTGGGCCTGGCCCAGTCCGCTTCTTGCCAGATGGACCCCGTGGCCATCGGACTGGGCCATCGCCAGCATGGGAACAGCAGCCAGAATCACACTGGCCACGCCACTACCAATACGTGAAAAATGCACGTCCACCTCCTGATCATGGCCATTGAAGGACTCTCTTCGGATAGTACCTGCTGGCCCTCCCTACATCGAACGGAGAAGCCGCAATCGGCCCGTTTCACCCAAATCGCCGACCAGCTGACAACAATCAGGGCCTATGCGACGCTCAGCTGCTCACGCCGGGCCTAAAGTTGCAGATGGAGCGGCCGCTATCCCTGCCGACCCACTCGAAATCGAGCGTACGCCAAATGCCGGCTTTGTTGCAGGGCGCTTTCGACAGCGACCCCGGTGATGCCTTGCCCCAGCGGATCCTGCTGGTGGAAAACTCGCGCACGTTCACCAGCATGCTGCGCGAGGCGATCGAGCAGCGCCTGGAGCTGCCGGTGTCCGTGGCCACCAGCCTGGCCGAAGCCGGCCGCCTGCTCGACCAGGAACAGGGCTGGTTCCTGGTCCTGACCGGGCTGGTGCTGGCCGATGGCGACCGCGACAACGTGGTGGAGTTCTTCCTGTCGCGCGGGTTGCCCACCGTGGTGGTCAGCGGCGTCTACGACGAAGACCTGCGCAAGCGCGTGCTGCAACAGCAGATCATCGACTACGTGCTGAAGAACACCCCCGGCAGCGTCGACTACCTGGTATGGCTGGTGCAGCGCCTGGAACGCAACCGACGCATCGCCGCGCTGGTGGTGGACGATTCGATGTCGGCGCGGATGTACGCCGCCTCGCTGCTGCGCATGTACGGCCACGAGGTCTACGAAGCGGCCGATGGTGCCGAGGGGCTGAGGGCGATCGAGGCGCATCCGGCGATCCGGCTGGCGGTGGTCGACCAGGAAATGCCCGGCATGGAAGGCGTGGAGTTCACCCGTCGGCTGCGCACGCTGCGTTCGCGCGACAAGGTGGCGGTGATCGGCATTTCCGGCAATACCGATCCGTCGCTGATCCCGCGCTTCCTGAAGAACGGCGCCAACGACTTCCTGCGCAAGCCCTTCTCGCGCGAGGAGTTCTTCTGCCGCGTCTCGCAGAACGTGGACCAGCTGGAGTTGATCGGCACGCTGCAGGACCTGGCCACGCGCGACTTCCTGACCGGGCTGCCCAACCGGCGCAGCTTCCTGGAGCAGAGCCAGCGCCAGTTGCCGCAGCTTCACCACGACGATGCGTTGGTGGCGGTGGCGATGATCGATATCGATCACTTCAAGCACATCAACGATACCCACGGCCACGAAGCCGGCGACGATGCACTGCGCGCAGTGGCCGGCGCCGTCGCCGCGCATGCACGCGAGGAGGACCTGATCGCGCGCTTCGGCGGCGAGGAGTTCTGCCTGCTCGTGCCGGGCCTTGAGGAAGACGAAGCCCGCGGCTATTTCGAGCTGCTGCGCCAGCGCATCGCCGCGCTGGAAGTGAAGGTGGGCGGGACCACCCTGCGCATGACCGTGAGCATCGGCCTGTGCTGCCTGCGCCCGCAACACGACTCGCTGCACCGGCTGATCTCTGAAGCCGACCGGCAGCTTTACCTGGCCAAGGCCGGTGGCCGCAACCAGGTCAGCTGCACCAGCGTGGCCAGCGCCGCCCGGGAAGCGGCGCTGACGCCTTGATCGAGATCAACGCGGTGCCGCAGCCCCGCACCTAGAGTCGTTCCCAGTTGAACATCACGGGGAACGCACCATGGCACTTCTGGTCTGGCAGGACGACCTGAACATCGGCATCGACGTCATCGACCACCAGCACATGCGGATCGTGGAGATGCTCAACCACCTGCACGTGGCGCAGAGCAGTCTGCAGCGGTTGGCGGTGGCCGAGGTGATCGACGAACTGGTGGACTACACCATGTCGCACTTCGCCTTCGAAGAAGAGCTGATGGAAGAAGCCGGCTACCCGTTCTGCGCCGCGCACAAGCGCGTGCACGAAATCTTCGGCAAGCGCGTGTCCGAGTACCGGCTGCGCTTCCAGTCCGGCGAGGACGTCACCGACGAACTGCGCACCATGCTGTCGCGCTGGCTGTTCAACCACATCCGTGGCGATGACAAGGCCTATGCGCCGCAGGTCAAGCAGCACCTGAACCAGTTCGCCCGCGAGCACCAGCAGGGCAGCTGGCTGGGGCGTACGCTCAAGCGCTTCTTCCGCTGAGCGCGGCGCGTCGGCCCATCGCCAACAGGGCCAGGATGGTGACCAGGGCGGTCAGGCAGAGGTAGTAGCCCACCGCGAGCAGGCCGAAGCGTTCGGCCAGCCAGGTGGCCACATACGGTGCCGGCGCCGCACCAAGAATGCCGGCCAGGTTGAACGACAGCGACGCGCCGGTGTAGCGGACCTGCACCGGATAGATCTCGGCCAGGAAAGTGCCGCACGGGCCGTAGGTCAGCCCCATCAGGAACATGCCCAGCGACAGGAAGCCCAGCACCAGCCACGGGCTGCCGGCCAGGAACAACGGCGCGAACAGCACGCCGAAGGCCAGGATAAGACCACTGGCCACGATCATGGTGCGGCGGGTGCCCCAACGGTCACCGTACAACGCCGACAGCGGGATGCCGGCGGCGAAGAACAGCATGCTGGTCATCTGCAGCAGCAGGAAATCCGAGCGCGTGTAGTGCAGCACCGTGGTGCCATAGCCCAAGGTGAACACGGTCATCAGGTAGAACAACACGAAGGTGGCAAACGCGCCCAGCGTGCCCAGCACCAGCGCCAAGGGGTGCTCGCGGATGACCGTCCACATCGGCAGCTTGACCCGCTCGTTGCGGTCCAGCGCCGCCTGGAACTGCGGGGTCTCGTGGATGTTCAGCCGTACCCACAGGCCCACGGCCACCAGCAGCGAGCTGGCCAGGAACGGGATGCGCCAGCCCCACTGCAGGAAGTCGGCATCGCTCATCAGGCGGCCAAGCAGCAGGAAGATGCCGGCCGAAAGCAGGAAGCCCAACGGCGCGCCAAGCTGCGGGAACATGCCGTACCAGGCGCGCTTGCCGGGCGGCGCGTTCTCGGTGGCCAACAGCACCGCCCCACCCCACTCACCGCCCAGGCCCAGCCCCTGGCCGAACCGGCACAAGGCAAGCAACGCCGGCGCCAGGATGCCGATGCTGGCATGCGTGGGCAGCAGGCCGATGGCCACGGTGGACACGCCCATCGTCAACAGCGCCGCCACCAGCGTGGCCTTGCGCCCGATCCGGTCGCCGTAATGGCCGAACACCGCCGAGCCCACCGGACGCGCCACGAAGGCGACCGCGAAGGTCGCCAGCGACTGCAGCAGGGCGGCGCCATCGCTGCTCTGGGGGAAGAACAGGTGCGGGAATACCAGCACCGCCGCCGTGGCGTAGATGTAGAAGTCAAAGAACTCGATGGTGGTGCCGATCAGGCTGGCCAGCAGGATGCGGCGCGGGGAGTTGACGGCAGGTGCGGCAGGAGTCGACATCGGGCACACGGAAAAGGGCAGCTGCCGGATTCTGCCACGCCCCCGCCCCGGCGCGGGCGATGGTTGCAGACGTGACCGTCAGCCTGCGACCGCCCACGCAGCCCGTGCGACGCAGTGGAACTCCAGGCGCAGGCAGCGCTCAGAGCAGGTCGATGCCGTCAGGATGGACAGGGAATGTCGTCGTCGAGGAAGTCTTCGCCGGGCCTGCGCGGGTGCCACGAGTGCGCGATCGGGGTGGTGAGCGCTTCCGCATGACGCGCGGCCTCACTCCCGAACAGATCGTGCAGGGCATCGCCCAAACACTGCGGATGTGGCCGCCGGGCTACGTCGTCGATCCGTGCCGGTCGAGTACCGCACAGGTCGACTATTTCCAGAACGCGCTCAACGAACGCGACCGCGACCTGCTGCGCGAAGCGCTGATCCACCAGCGCCAGGATTGCTGACCCGGCTCACTCCCCCAGGTGAATCCAGGTTGCCTTGATCTCGGTGTACTTGTCGAAGGCATGCAGCGATTTGTCGCGGCCGATGCCGGACTGCTTGTAGCCGCCGAACGGCGCGGTCATGTCGCCGCCATCCCACTGGTTGACCCACACGCTGCCGGCGCGCAGCTGGCGGGCCACGCGGTGGGCGCGGCCCAGATCGCCGGTCCACAGCCCCGCAGCCAGCCCGTAGCTTGAATCGTTGGCCAGGCGCAACGCATCGGCCTCATGGTCGAAACCAAGCACGGACAACACCGGCCCGAAGATCTCCTCGCGCGCGATGGTGTGGCTGGCGTCCACCTCATCGAACACGGTGGGCTGCACGTAACTGCCGCCGGCCACCACCTCCACCCGCTTGCCACCGAGCAACAGGCGTGCGCCTTCGGCCTGGCCACGGTTGATGTAGTCCAACACATGCTCGGCGTGTGCGTTGTCCACCAGCGCGCCCATCGGCGCGTCCGGATCGAAGGGATGCCCCGGCTGCATGCGGCGCGCGTGGGCCAGCACCCGGGTGACGAATTCGTCCTGGATGGAGCGCTGTACCAGCAGCCGCGAGGCCGCCGTGCACACCTCGCCCTGGTTGTAGAAGATGCCGGTGGCCGCGGCCTGCGCCGCCTTGTCCAGATCCGGTGCGTCGGCGAACACCAGGTTGGGACTCTTGCCGCCGCATTCCAGCCAGGTGCGTTTGAGGTTGGAGCGCCCGGCGCACTGCAGCAGGCGTTTGCCCACGGCGGTGGAACCGGTGAAGGCCAGTGCGTCCACGTCCATGTGCAGGGCCAGCGGTTCGCCGGTGCGCTGGCCATGGCCGGGCAGCACGTTGAACACGCCCTCGGGCACGCCGGCCTCGGCAACCAGCGCAGCAAACCGGATCGCGCTCAACGGCGAGCGCTCGGACGGCTTGAGGATCAGCGAGTTGCCCGCCGCCAGTGCCGGGGCAATCTTCCAGCAGGCCATCAGCAACGGGAAGTTCCACGGCACGATCGCCGCCACGACGCCGATCGGCTCGCGACTGACCAGGCCCAACGTATCCAGCGCGGTCGGGGCGATCTCGCCGTACACCTTGTCGATGGCCTCGGCGGTCCAGCGCAGGCAGCGCACCGCGCCGGGCAGATCGCCCTGGCGTGCGTCGCGCACCGGCTTGCCCATGTCCAGGCTCTCCAGCAATGCCAGTTCGTCGGCGTGCTGTTCGACCAGGTCGRCCAGGCGCAGCAGCACCTGCTTGCGGTGCACCGGTGCCGYACGCGACCAGTGCCCGGCATCGAAGCTGCGCCGGGCGGCGGCGACCGCACGCTCCACGTCCGCCGCCGCGCAGTCGGCGACCTGGGCCAGCACCCGACCGTCGATCGGGCTGATGCAGGCGAACCGCGCGCCGTCGGCGGCGTCCACGTAGCGGCCATCGATGAAGGCCTGGCCGTGCACGACCAGTGCATCGGCCTGGCGCTGCCAGTCGTCGCGGGTGGGGTGGACACGCATGCAGTGCTCCAAGGGGGTGTTCGGGCTCCTTTTTATACCCGCCGTCCTCGCTGCGCATCGTGATGCATCTGCGATAAAGTCGTGATCAACCGGTTCCTGCGGAGATGCCGATGCGCCGTGCCGACACCCCGTTGTCGTCCCTGTCCCAGCAGCGCCCCGAGTCGCTGGAGGCGTTCTGGATGCCGTTCAGCGCCAACCGTCAGTTCAAGTCGGCGCCGCGCCTGCTGGTGCGCGCCGAGGGCATGTACTACCACGATGTCGACGACCGCCCGGTGCTGGACGCGGCAGCCGGGCTGTGGTGCTGCAACGCCGGCCATGCACGCCCGCGGATCGTGCAGGCGATCCAGCAGCAGGCGGCCATGCTGGACTTCGCCCCGCCGTTCCAGATGGGTACGCCGCTGCCGTTCGTGCTGGCACAGCGACTGGCTGCCCTCGCCCCGGCCCCGCTCAACCATGTGTTCTTCAGCAATTCCRGTTCCGAAGCGGTGGATACCGCGATGAAGATCGTGCTGGCCTACCACCGGCTGCGTGGCGAGGGTCAACGGACCCGCTTCATCGGCCGCGAGAAGGCTTACCACGGGGTCGGTTTCGGCGGTATGTCGATCGGCGGGCTGCCGAACAACCGAAAGACGTTCGGGCCGCTGCTGGCCGGCAGCGATTTCCTGCGCCACACCCTGGACCTGTCACGCAACGCGTTCAGTCCCGGCCTGCCCCGGCACGGTGCCGAGCTGGCCGAAGACCTGGAGCGGCTGATCGCGCTGCACGATGCTTCGACGATTGCCGCGGTGTTCGTCGAACCGATCGCCGGCTCGGCCGGGGTGATCCTGCCCGCGCCGGGCTACCTGCAGCGGCTGCGCGAAATCTGCGACCAGCACGACATCCTGCTGGTGTTCGATGAGGTCATCACCGGTTTCGGCCGGGTCGGCAACGCCTTCGCCGCACAGCGCTTCGGGGTCACCCCGGACCTGATGACGCTGGCCAAGGGGCTCACCAACGGCGCGGTGCCGATGGGCGCCACGCTGGTCTCGGACACGGTGCATGCGGCCTTCATGCAGGGCCCGCCCGCGGCGATCGAGCTGTTCCATGGCTATACCTATTCGGCCCATCCGCTGGCCTGCGCCGCCGCGCTGGCCACGCTGGACACGTATGCCGAAGACCACCTGTTCGAGCGCGCCATCGAGCTGGGCGAGTACTGGCAGTCGGCGCTGCACAGCCTGCGCGGGCTGCCGCACGTGATCGACATCCGCAACTTCGGGTTGATCGGCGCGGTGGAACTGATGCCACGCAAGGATGCCCCGGGCGCGCGCGGCTACGAGGTGTTCGAACGCTGCTTCCGCGATGGCGGCCTGCTGGTGCGCTGCACCGGCGATGTGATCGCGCTGTCGCCGCCGCTGATCATCGACAAGGCGCAGATCGACCGTATCGTGGAAATCCTGGGCGACATGATCAGCGCCACCGGCTGAGCCTGAATCGGGCGGCGACGACGGCGACCGCCGCGATCCTTACAATGGTCGGTCACGTTTCGCTCGCGTACCGGATTGCATGGACATTGTCGTCAAAGAAGAACTCAAGGCCTACATCGATCCCCTGACCCCCGACGAGCACGACGCGCTGGAGCGCAGCATCCTGGCCGAAGGCTGCCGCGATGCACTGGTGCTGTGGGGCGATGTGCTGGTGGACGGGCACAACCGGTTCGGCATCTGCCAGAAGCACGGGTTGCCGTTCCAGACCGTGCAGAACACCCGCTTCCAGTCGATGGATGATGTGCACCTGTGGATGATCGAGCAGCACCTGGGTCGGCGCAGCGTGTCCGACTTCCAGCGCGGCGTGCTGGCGCTGCGCAAGCGCGACATCCTGGCCGAGCGCCGCCGCATCGAGCAGGCCCAGCTGCAGAAGGAAAGCGACGGCGAGATCGCCGACGCCGGCCCCGAGAGCGATGAGGACAGCCCGCCGTGGGCCGCTGCGCCGAAGGTCAGCCGTGCCGACATGGCGCGCGAGGCGCGGCTGAGCAGCAGCCAGGTGACGATGATCGAGCGCATCCACAAGCAGGCCGCCCCGGAGCTGGTGGAAGCGGTCAAGACCGGCGTCATCTCGATCAGCGCGGCAGCGGCCGTGGCTGACCTGCCCGAAGCGGAGCAGCGCGCGGCGGCGGTCGGCGGCAAGGACGAGCTGAAGCAGGCCGCCAAGCGCGTGCGCGAGGCCAAGCGCAAACCGCGCAAGCCGGTGCAGGAGGTGCTGCACAGCGCCGATGACGGCATGGAGATCGCCCCCAGCCGCGAGGCGGAAATCGCTGACGCGCTCAGTGCGCTGGGCGAGGGCCCGGCCGAGCTGCGCCAGCGCGTGATCGCGCTGACGCTGGAGAACGATGCACTGCGCCAGCAGCTGGCCGCGCTGCGCAAGCAGTTGGCCGAGGCCTGAGGTAGTGCCGGCCGTTGGCCGGCAAGTTCATGAACCTTCGGTGGGGTGGGCGTGGTTGCCGGCCAGCGGCCGGCGCTACCTCTCTTCGATGGGTGGGCGTGGTTGCCGGCCAGCGGCCGGCACTACCGCTCTTCGGTGGGGTGTGCGTGGTTGCCGGCCAGCGGCCGGCACTACCGGGCGATCATGCGGGGGTGGTTAGACTGTTGGCATGACGACCATTTCGCCGCCCGACCCGCGCCGCGCCCAGCTGCGCCGTCTCAAACTGATCGCGCTGGCCATGCTGGTGGCGATGCTGGCCGGTTTCGTGGTCAGCCACTGGCAGGGCGAACGCGGCATCTGGGCCTGGGTCTCGGCGTTCTGCGAGGCGGCCGCAGTGGGCGCGCTGGCCGACTGGTTCGCGGTGGTGGCCTTGTTCCGCCGCCCGCTCGGCCTGCCGATCCCGCACACGGCGATCATTCCGCACAGCAAGGAGCGCATCGCCGACAGCCTGGCGGTGTTCGTGCGCGACCAGTTCCTGGAACCGAAAGCACTGCTGGCGCGGCTGCAGGTGTTCGACCCGGCCAGCCGGCTCGGCAGTTGGCTGGCCGATCCGGCACGCTCGAAACTGCTCGCCGACATGGCGCGCGGCTGGGCATTGCAGGCGCTGGACTTCCTCGACGAGGCCGCCGTCCGGCGCAGCATCCAGGGCTTTGTGATCCAGCAGTTGCGGCAATGGAACGCCGCGGCCACCGCCGGCGAACTGCTCGGCCTGCTCACCGCCGACAACCGCCACCAGCTCGTGCTGGACGAAGGCCTCACCCGCGTCAGCGAATGGCTGGACAACCCGTCGGTCAAGCAGCGCGCCTCCGAACTGATCGTGCGCTACCTGCAGCGCGAATGGCCCAAGCTCGCCAGCACGGTCAACTGGGTCAAACCGATCGATGAAATCGGCGACAGCCTCGCCGAACGCATGGCCCATGCGGTGCTGGAGGAGCTGCAGCAGATTCTGGCCCAGCCCGAGCACCCGCTGCGCCGGGACTATGAGGCCTGGCTGGCCGACTACATCCAGCGCCTGCGCAGCGACCCGGCGCTGGCCGACAAGATCGACCAGATCAAGCAGCAGGTGATCGACCACCCGGCCGTGCAGGACTACGTGCAGGGGCTGTGGGAACGCATCCACGCCAGCCTGCGCGCGGACCTGTCCAGCGAAGACTCGGCGCTGGCCGGTCACCTGCGCCGCAGCCTGGCCTCGGTCGGCCAGGCGTTGCAGGACGATCCCTCGCTGCGCGACGCCCTCAACCAGCATCTGATGGACGGCGCCGAACGCCTCACCAGCCGGTTGCGCGAGGGCGTCACCCAGCACATCGCGCAGACCGTCAAGGGCTGGGACGAGCGCCACCTGGTCGAACAGCTGGAACTGAGCGTCGGCCGGGACCTGCAGTTCATCCGCTTCAACGGCACCCTGGTCGGTGGCCTGATCGGCCTGCTGCTGCACGCGGTGACGGTGTGGATGCACTGGTAGCAGCGGCACCCCGGCTGACGATTTGACCGGGTGTTTTTGTGAAGTAGTTCGCGTATTCTGCCGCGCATTCCGGGCTGGAGTGGCCCACAGGGGGAATGATGCGACGGATCATCGTGACGCTGGCGCTGTGCGCGCTGGCCAGCAGTGCCCATGCCGGGCGCGTGTACAAATGCGCGGCCGGCGGCCAGACCATCTACCAGACCGAGCCCTGCCCGCCCGAGCAGGACACCGGCGTGACCCGGCCGATCACCAAGGACCCCAACCTGAGCTGGGAAGAGCGCACCCGCGCCCAGCGCGAGTTGTATGACGCGCGCCGCCGCATGCAGGCCGATGCCGGCCGCGGCCAGCCGGCGGTGCGTGGCACGGTGATCGACGGCTCGGTCGATCCGGAGCAGTGCCAGGACCTGCGCCTGCGCCGCGAGATGGGCGAGGCCTTCGGCCGCCCCGCCCCGCCGCGCATCGAGGACGAGATCAAGAGGGCGTGCGCGAAGCGGTGAGGGAGCGCACGACACCGTCAGCCTTGACGGTTGCACTTTGTATCCATATGGATACACTTTACCCCTATGGTATCGGTGCAGGCAACCGAGGCGTTCGACAGGTGGCTGCGCCGATTGCGCGACACCCGCGCCCGCGCGGTCATCGCAGAACGGATCCAGCGGCTGGCCAACGGCCTTGCCGGTGACGTCAAGACCGTCGGCGGGGGTGTCAGCGAACTTCGTGTTCACCATGGCCCGGGCTACCGCGTGTATTTCACGCGGCGTGGCAGGCAGTTGATCATCCTGTTGTGCGCCGGCGACAAGGACAGCCAAGGATCGGACATACAGAAGGCGCAACGGATTGCCGACCAGCTCTAGCGCGGAATGCCACGCTGCTCTCTCCAGGACCTACCCCATGCGCAAGCCCACACTCCTCGCTTTCGACCCTGCCGATCATCTGGTCGACGACGCCGCCATTGCGGTGTACCTGACCGAAGCGCTGGCGGCCGATGATGCCGTGCATTTCCAGGACGCGCTACAGGCGGTGACCCGCGCGCGCGGCATGTCGCAGGTTGCCGAGGCTGCTGGCCTGGGCCGCGAAAGCCTCTACAAGGCGCTGAAGCCGGGCGCACACCCGCGTTTTGACACGGTCCAGCGCGTGCTCGGCGCGTTGGGGGTGCGGCTGACCATCGAACCGCTGGAACCGCCTAGCGTTATCTGATGCTGCTCAGTCCAGTGCCGCCCGCACCGCCCCGACCAACGCGTCCATCTGCGCCGGGGTGCTGAAAATACCCGGGGTCACGCGCAGGCACGCGCCCGACGCCAGACCCTCGCGCGGAAGCACGAACACACCGGACTGGCGGACCATGCGTTCGGCGATGGCGGTGTTGTCGGCCATCGTGGTCTGGCCGTGCAGCCGGAACGAGGCAATGGCGCTGGACAGGCGCGGATCGGCCGACGCCAGCAATTGCACCCGGTCGTCATCGCGCAGCGCATCCAGCCAGCGGTTGCGCAGGTGCAGCAGCCGCGCACGCTTGTTGGCCACACCTATCCGCTGGTGCAGCTCGAGCGCGACCGGCAAGGCCATGTAGGCGGCGAAGTTGACCGTGCCGGTATGGATGCGGGTGCCGATATCGTCGTGGTCGGCCTCGCCCATGTAGGGATCGAGATCGCGCACCCGTCCGCGACGCACGTAGATCGCGCCGACACCGACCGGGGCGCCGATCCACTTGTGCAGGTTGATACCGACGAAATCCACGCCCAGCGCGCGCAGCGGCGTGTCGACCTGGCCGATCCCATGGGCGGCATCGAGTACCACCTCCACCCCGGCCGCACGCGCCAGCGCGGCGATCTCGGCCACCGGCAGCAGCATGCCGTTGCGGTGGTTGACCTGGGTGAGCAGCAACAGGCGCGTACGCGGGTGGCGGGCCAGCGCCTGCCGGTAGGCATCCACGATGCCGTCGTGGTCGAATGGCTCGGGCAGCACGATGCGCTGCACGTCCACGCCACGCCGTGCGTGCAGCCACTGCATCGCGTTGATCATGCTGTCGTAGTCGGTGTCGGTATACAGCACGCCATCGCCCGGGCCGAGCCGGTTGTAGCCACCGATCAAGGCCTGCATCGCCTCGGTCGCACCCCGGGTCAGCGCGATTTCGTCAGTGTCCACGCCCAGCGCCTGCGCCAGCTGCACCCGCGCCTGTTCAAACAGCGGTGGGAACGCCAGTCGACCGAACCAGGCGTTGCCGGCGTTCACTGTCGCGGTGGCCTGCTGGTAGGCCTGCAGCACCGGCCGCGCCATCGCGCCCCAGTAGCCGTTGTCGAGCATCACCACCTCGTCGGTGAGGTCGTACAGCGCGCGCACCTGCGCCCACCAGGCCTCGTCGCCGGCCAGTTGCGCAGGCGTGCGCCCGTCGATTGCAGGCAGCACCACCGGATCGCTCATCGATTTTCCTGCTGTGTGTGGGGACGCCAGTATGGCCACGCCGACGTGTCGAACCCATGCAGGATGCTTGCCGAACGAAATGATAATGACTATCATTCAAGCACTGGGTGTACGCCCAGCTTATCGGCCCCGAGGCCGCATGCCGTGCCTCGCCGCCTGCGCCCCACGTACATCCCCTGCTTCGATTCCGTTCCTGCCGGTGTTGCCGCCGGCAACGTGGCGTCGCGCCCAGCGCGGCCCGCAATGGATTGCATGACGCCACTTCACCCCTTTGGAATGCCTGCCATGTCTGCTGCACCTGCCTCGCCGCTGTCCCGACCGTCGCTGCTCGCCCTTGCCCTGCTCGCCGCGCTTGCCGGGCATGCGCCCAAGGCGCTGGCGGATGCCGCGCCGGCCGACGCCACCACGCTGGACACGGTCAAGGTCACTGCCGACGGCGATATCCCCACCTCATACACGGTCAAGCAGGCGCGCACCGCGACCAAGCTGGACCTGTCGCTGCGCCACACGCCGCAGTCGGTCACGGTGGTCACCCGCCAGCGCCTGGATGACATGGGCCTGTACGCGCTGTCGGACGTGATGGGCCAGGTCACCGGCGTGCATGTCTCGGTCACCGACAGCGAGCGCATCAGCTACATCTCGCGTGGCTATGCCATCAACAACTTCCAGATCGACGGCATGCTCAACACGTTCGGCGGGTCGCTCAAGACCAACACCGACAGCGTGATCTACGACCGCATCGAGGTGGTGCGCGGCGCCACCGGCCTGACCACCGGCGCCGGTGACCCGTCGGGCACGATCAACATGGTGCGCAAGCGCCCGACCAAAGACGTGGCGATGAGCGCCGGGCTCACCGTGGGCCGCTGGGGCAACCAGCGCCTGGAAGCGGACATCGGTGGCCCCATCGCGCTGGATGGACGCGTGCGTGCGCGTTTTGTCGCTGCCAAGCAGCAGAGCGATTCGTTCCGCGATGTCTACGCGCTGGACAAGGACGTGTTCTACGGCATCGTCCAGGCAGACCTCGGCGACAGCACCCTGCTGGAAGTAGGCTATGACTACCAGTCGCCCAGGACCACCGGCGTCACCTGGGGCGTGGTGCCGTACTGGGGCGCCGATGGCAAACCCGCCAACCTGCCGCGCTCGACCAACCTGTCGGCCACATGGAGCAGCTGGCCGATCGTGGAGAAAACCACCTTCGCGCGGCTGGAACAGCAGCTGGGCAACGGCTGGTCGCTCAAGGCGGCCGCCACCCAGGCCAAACGCGATACCGACGGCGATGTCTGGTACGGCGCCTCGGGCTATCCGCGCGCGGACGGCACCGGCGTGTCCGGCTTCATCTCCCACTTCGCCGAGCGCAGCCGGATGAACGTGTTCGACCTCAACGCCAGCGGCCCGTTCCAGTTGTTCGGCCGCGAGCATGAGCTGGTGGTCGGCATCGGCCAGTCGGTGCGCAAGGGCGAAGTGCCCGCCGCCGACTACGACTACAGCGGTGCCTACGGCCAGGTCCCGGACTGGCGCCACTGGACCGGCGATGTCGCCCCGCTGCCGGTGACCCGTTACGACTGGCTGTCCTCGGAAAACGAGCTCAAGCAGAAAGCCGCCTACCTGGCCGCGCGCCTGCAGCTGGCCGACCCGCTGCTGGCGGTGGTCGGTGCGCGTTACGGCAGCTGGGAAACCCGCACCTGGGCCTACACCCATGACGCGGCCGGCACGCTCACCGGCACCGCGCGCGGCGGCTACAAGCCGGACGATTCGCTCACCCCCTACCTGGGCGTGATCTACGACGTCAGCCGCGATGTCAGCGCCTATGTCAGCTACACCGACATCTTCCAGCCGCAGAACTATCGCGACCGCAACAACACCTACCTCGAGCCGGTGGTCGGCGACATGTGGGAAGCCGGTCTGAAGGGCGCGTTCTTCGGCGGTCGCCTCAACGCCTCGGCCGCGATCTTCAAGGGCGAGAAGGACAACGTAGCCGAGGTGGACGATACGGTACCGCCGGGCGCGTTGCCCGATGGCACCGATGCCTACCGCTCCACCGGCAAGGGCAACAAGGTCAAGGGCTGGGAGCTGGAAACCCAGGGCAGCATCACCGAGACCTGGAACATCTCCGGTGGCTTTGCCCATACCACCGTGCGCAACCAGGCCGGCGTGGCGCAGAACACCACCAACCCGGTCGATACCTTCCGCCTCAACACCAGCTGGCGTCCGGGCGGCGCAGACAATCGGCTGTCGCTGGGCGGCGGGGTGACCTGGCAGAGCAGGATCTACCGCAACAGCACCAAGCCCCGCGCCGATTACCTGACCAGTGGCCGCACCGAATCGGCGCTGATCACCCAGGACGCGTTCTACCTGGTCAACGTGTTCGCCGGCTATCGCTTCAACCCGAATTTCTCGGCGCAGCTCAACATCAACAACCTGCTCGACAAGAAGTACTACAGCAACGTCGGTTTCTACAACGGCGTGTACTGGGGCGAGCCGCGCAACGTGATGGTGACCCTGCGCTGGACGCTGTAACCGCTCTCCAAGGGAACGTTGCCCTGTGCAGCGACACGGCCACGGACGGCCTCCATTCCATGCATCACCGGCCGCGGCCGGTGATGTCCGTTGATCGACCCTACATTGCAGGTTCCCGTGGACAGCACGCCTGACGCCAGCTGGTTCAGCCGTTTCGGAAGTTTCTTCGCCCGCCCCTGGTTGGGGGTGCTGTCGCGATCGTTGGCCGCCATCTTCGGGGGCTATGCGCTGGCGGCAACCTGTTCGATGTTCTTCGCCGTGGCCCTGCCCATCGCGCGCGGGCAGGCGGTCCTGACCGGCATGATGGTGGCCATCGCGCTGTGCGCCTGCGCGGCACTGTGGGCCTTTGCCACCCGCACCGCGCTGCGCGCCTGGGTGGGCATCGCCCTGCCCACCGCCGCGTTCTGGATCGGCACCGCCCTGCTGAGGACTGGCGCATGAAGAACGGATTCCGCCAGTCGATGGCCTGGCTGCACACCTGGACCGGCCTGCTGGTCGGCTGGCTGCTGCTGTTGATCTTCATGGCCGGCACCGCCAGCTACTACCGCGAGGAAATCAGCCGCTGGATGCGCCCGGAACTGCCGCGCAGCACGGTGACCGGCGAGGTCGCCGCCGCGCGCGCGATCACCTTCCTGCAGCACAAGGCGCCACAGGCCGAGAGCTGGAACGTCACCCTGCCCGACCCGCGCAACCCGGCGATGCGGATGTTCTGGCGCAATCCCGAATCGATGGTCAAGCCACCGGCGGAGGGCGAGAAACGTCGCCGCCGGGGCGGCGGCCGCTTCGGCGATGCCACCGTCGACCCGGGCACCGGCGAGGAAGTGGCCGCGCGCGAAACCCGGGGCGGCGATTTCTTCTACCGCCTGCACTTCGACCTGCATTACATCCCGGTGCTGTGGGCGCGCTATCTCGTCGGGTTCTGCGCGATGTTCATGCTGGTGGCGATCATCACCGGGGTGATCACGCACAAGAAAATCTTCAAGGACTTCTTCACCTTCCGCAAGGACAAGGGCCTGCGGTCGTGGCTGGATTTCCACAACGTCAGCGCGGTGATGGCTCTGCCCTACCACGCGATGATCACCTACACCGGCATCGTCACGCTGATGTTCATGTACCTGCCGTGGGGCGTGAACGTGGCCTACCCCAAGGATGAGGATGCGTTCTTCAGCGAGGCCTTCGCGCGCCTGGCCGACATCGACACCCCGACCGAAGGCACCGCCACCGCGCTGCCGATCCAGCAGTTGTTGGACGCCGCGCGCGCCGAATGGAAGGGCGCGCAGGTCAGCGGGTTCACCCTGTACCACCCCGGTGGCGCCAACGCGGTGATCGATGTGTACCAGCGCGACGGCAAGCGCCTGTCGGTGGATACCCCGTCGCTGCGCTATGACGCGGTGAGCGGCGAACTGATCGAGGCCAGCCCGCTGTCCGGTGGCGCCACCCAGACCCGCGGGGTGATGTACGGCCTGCACCTGGCGCGCTTCGCCGATTGGGGGCTGCGCGCGCTGTTCTTCGTGTCCGGGCTGATCGGCTGCCTGATGGTGGCCAGCGGCGTGGTGCTGTGGGCGGTGAAGGAACGTCCCAAGCATGCCAAGTCCGGGAAGATCGGCTTCGGCCTGCGCCTGGTCGATGCGCTCAACATCGGCGCGGTGGCCGGCCTGCCGATCGCGTTTGCCGCCTATTTCTGGGGCAACCGGCTGCTGCCGGTACAGATGGCCGAGCGTTCCGACGCCGAAGCCAACGTATTTTTCTACGCGTGGGGCGCGGCGCTGCTGGCCGCCTTCATCTGGCCCAAGCGGTTGATGTGGGCATGGCAGCTGTACCTGGGCGCGGCGCTGTTCGCGTTGATTCCGGTGCTCAATGCGCTCACCACGCAGGCGCATCTGGGCGTGACCCTGCGCAACGGTGATTGGGTGCTGGCCGGGTTCGACCTGATGATGCTCGCCTTCGGTGCGATGCTGGCGTACTGCGGCCTGCGCATGCAGCGCTGGCAGCCGGCGTTGAGCGCGGCCGAGAAGAAGAAGCGCCAGGCCGCGGCGGCGGCGGCGGCCAAGGCCCGGGAAAGCGCGGGCGCGGAGGTCAACGCATGATGCTGCTGGCCATCACCGTGAGTTTCTCCGCGTTCACCGCGCTGTCGCTGGCGATGGACAAGCACCAGCTCGACCTGCACGGCAAGGCGGCGGCCACGCCGGCACGCATGCGCCTGTGGCGATCGCTGGGCTGGGCATTGCTGACGCTGGCGTTCGCGCTGTGCGTGTGGGACCACGGCTGGGCCGCCGGCCCGGTGGTGTGGCTGGGCGCGATGACGGTCAGCGGCATGCTGATCGCCTTTGGGCTGTACCCGTTCCGGCCGCGCTGGATCGCGCCGCTGGCGTGGGCGTTGCCGGTGGTGGGGCTGGCGGTGGCGCTGGTCGCGCGCTGACTCGTAGTGCCGGGCTGTGCCCGGTGATCGGTGTTGCGCGGACGGCAGCCAACCAACGGTCGGCTCTACGGGGTCACCCGCCGCCGGGCAGGCGTGACGGATCAGGGATCTTCACGCGGTGCCGGGCTGTGCCCGGTGATCGGTGTTGCGCGGACAGCAGCCGACCAACGGTCGGCTCTACGGGCTCACCCAGCCGCCGGGCAGGCGTGACGGATCAGGGATCTGCACGCCGTGCCGGGCTGTGGCCGGCGCAACGGGGTTACCCGGTCAGGGCACCAGGGAGAACACGTGCGCCGGTGCGGGGCGGTCATCGATGACCAGCCGGTTGCGGGCCACGCCTTCGCGCAGCGCACCGGATTTCACCGCCACCCGTTCGCTGGCCAGGTTGCCCACCGCCACGATGATTTCCACCCGCTGCAGCTGCAGCGGCCCGAACGCCTGGGCCGCCAGTGCCTGCACGACGCGCGTGGCGATGCCTTCGCCCTGCCGTGACTGCCGTACCCAGTAGCCCAGGTTGCAGAAGCGATGATCGTGCCGGATCGCGTTCAATCCGGCGCCGCCCACGAATGCGGCCGTCCGCTGGTCGAAGACGCCGTACTCGTACGCCGTCGCCGCCAGCATGCCCTCGCGGCAGGCCTGGAACCATTGCAGCGCCTGGTCGGCGCTGTAATCGACCGAGCACCACGGCATCCAACGCTGCATGCCGGCGGCCGACTCGCGCACCGCCGCAGCGAAACCGACGGCATCGACATCCTCGAAAGGACGCAGGACGAGTCCGTCGGCGTGGAGGGCGCTGTCGTCCATGGCAGCCCCGTCCATCATGCGCCGTAGCGGCGCAGTTCCCAGGCGCGATGGATGCGCGGGTTGCGTTCGAAATCCTCGCCGATGGTGTCGGCGGAGATCTCCTTGCACTCGGCGAATTCCTTGATCGCTTCTTCGTCCAGCTTGAAGCGGCGGAAGTTGTTGGAGAAGTACAGCACGCCCTCCGGACTCAACCGCGCCACGGCCGCACGCAGCAGGCGCACGTGCTCGCGCTGCACGTCGAAATCTTCGGCACGCGCGGAATTGGAGAAGGTCGGCGGATCGCAGAAAATCACGTCGAAGCGATGGCGCTCGGCTTCCAGCCAGGCCAGTGCATCGGCCTGGATCAGCTGGTGCGCGCTGCCGCCCTTGCCATTGAGTGCCAGGTTGTCGGCACACCACTGCAGGTAGGTGCCGGACAGGTCCACGCTGGTGGTCGAGGCGGCACCGGCCACCGCGGCCTGCACGCTGGCCACGCCGGTATAGCAGAACAGGTTGAGGAAGCGCTTGCCGATCGCCTCCTGGGCCATGTGCCAGCGCAGCGGGCGATGGTCCAGGAACAGGCCGGTGTCGAGGTAGTCGAACAGGTTCACGCGCAGCAGCGCATCGTTCTCACGGACCAGCACGAACTCGCCGCGCTGTTCGAAACGACCGTACTTGCTGCCGCCCTTGCCGCGTTCGCGCGATTTCAGCGCGACCTGCTCGGCAGGCACCTGGAACACCTCGCGCGCGGCCGACAGCAGCTCGTTGCGACGGCGGCGCACGTCCACGTCGGGGATGGTCGCCGGGGCGGCGTATTCCTGCACGTGCAGGAAGGTGCGGCCCGCGCCGGCATCTTCTTCATACACGTCGATGGCGGCCGCGTACTCAGGCAGGTCGGCGTCGTAGACGCGGTAGCAGGTGATGGCCTCGCGGGCGCGCCAGTTCTTGAACTTCTTGATGTTCTTGCGCAGGCGGTTGGCCACCATCTGCGCGCCTTCGCTGAGCTCACGCGGCTGGCTGGCGTTTTCGCGCTGCGGCACGGCGATCGGGTCGCAGACGATCAGCGCGCACTCGATGGCGCCATTGAACAGCTGGTATTTCTTGCTGGCGCGCAGGCCGGTGGCGAAGGCCAGGTCGGCACTGCCGCACAGCAGGCTGGCGCGCCACTGCGGCACCGCGCGCTTGAGCGCATCGCCCAGCCGGCGGTACAGCACCGCATCGGCGGCCAGGCGCTCGTCGTAGGGCGGGTTGCAGACCACGCAGCCGGTTTCCTGCGGCGGCACCTGCACGTCGGTGATGTCACGCACGCCGAACCAGATCGCATGGGCAACGCCGGCGGTTTCCGCGTTTTCCTTGGCGGCGCGGATCGCATGCGGGTCGATGTCACTGCCGTGGATGACCTGCTTGAGCGCGGTGCGGCCGGCGGTTTCGCGCTCGCGCGCCGCGGCCATCAGGGTGTTCCAGGCATCGCGGTCGAAGCCCAGCCAGCGGCTCGGCGGAATGCTGCCGTGGCGCTGCAGGCCCGGGGCGACGTCGGCGGCCATCAGCGCGCCTTCGATCAGCAGCGTGCCGCTGCCGCACATCGGGTCGAGCAGGCCGCCGCCTTCACGGTGGATCTTCGGCCAGTTGGCGCGCAGCAGCACGGCCGCGGCCAGGTTTTCCTTCAGCGGCGCTTCGTTCTGCGCCATGCGCCAGCCACGGCGGTGCATCGGGCCGCCGCCCAGGTCGATGGAGATGGTGGCCCGGCCTTTGCGCAGCGACAGGTTGATGCGCACGTCGGGGAACTCGGTGTTCACCGATGGACGCTCCAGGCCCTGCGACCGCAGGCTGTCGACCACGCCGTCCTTGACCCGCTGCGCGGCGAAGCGCGCATGGGTGATCTCGGTACCGGACACGTGCGCGTCCACCGACAGGGTCAGCTCGGGGCTGATGTGCTTTTCCCACGCCATCGCCGCCACGCCCTGGTACAGCGAACCTTCGTCGGGGCAGTCGAACTCGGTCAGCGGCCACAGTACGCGGCTGGCCAGGCGCGACCACAGCACGACCTGCAGCGCCTGCGGCAGCTCGCCCTCGGCATTCACACCGGAAATGGTGGCGGTGGCCTTCTCCAGGCCAAGCGCCAGCAGTTCGTCGGCGAGCAGGTACTCCAGGCCCTTGGCGCAGGAAACAAAGAATTTCACGGAATCGGTATCGCAGGTCAGCGGAAAGGGGGTGCCCACGGGCACGGCAAGCAGTCCGGCGCGAGGGCCGGGATGGGCATTGTACGTGAGGCGGCCGGGAACGCCTTGCCAGGGGAGTGCCGGCCGCTGGCCGGCTCGCCACGATCTCCCAGCACCCCGGCCCTTACGCCCTCAAAGCGACAGCAGCAGTTCCTCGAACGCCTTCGCCGAGGCCGCGACGTGGTTGTTCAACCGGTGCCCGTCATCCACCAGCAGCAGCCGCGCCGAGCGCGCCTGTGCCCAGGCGATGACCTGTGCCGGCGGAATCAGCTCGTCGTGCCAGGCGTGGACCACGCTGGTGGGCACGCGGGCGGCGTCCAGCGGCGGCATCGGGCCCATCGTGGTGGGCGGCACCATCAGGAACAGGCCGGCGGTGGGCACCTGCAACGAGGCGATCGCCGCGATGTAGGCGCCCAGGCTGGAACCGGCCAGCACCACCGGGCCGCGCTCGGCGGCCGTGGCGGCCCGACCGAGCAGGCGCTGCAGGCGGGCGCGCACGTCACCGACGCTGCTGACCTCGCGCATGCCATCCAGGTCGGTGTAGTCCGGGCGTTCGTGGGTCCATCCCAGGCGCTGGGCGACCTCGGCCAGCGCGGTCACCTTGGTGGCGTCCGGGCCGCTTTCAAAGCCGTGGGAAAGGATGCAGTGGCCGCGGCTCATGCGCGCACCGGGTGGGATTCGATGTAGGCAGTCATGCCCTGAATGCTAGCATCGGCGCATGCCCCAGCGCGTCCCACCCCTGATCGATCTGCAGCCCCTGCCCTACCAGGATCGCCTGGCCGCGCGTGCGCCGGAACAGGTTGATCTGGTGGTGATCCACTGCACCGAACTTCCGGATCTGGCAATGGCGCGCGACTACGGCGAGCGCGTGCTGTACGCCAGTGGCAGCGGCAACAGCGGCCACTTCTACATCGACCGCGATGGCCGCATCGTGCAGTACGTGGCGCTGGACCGCGTAGCGCACCACGTCAGCGGCTACAACCCGCGCTCGATCGGTATCGAACTGGTCAACCGCGGCCGCTACCCGCACTGGCTGGACTCGCGCCACCAGGCCATGGACGAGCCCTACACCGACGCGCAGATCGCCGCACTGATCGACCTGCTGCATTACCTGTGCGATGCCCTGCCCGGCCTGCGGCACATCGCCGGCCACGAGTGGCTGGATACGCGCGAAGAAGTGGCCAGCGACGACCCGGAACGGCGCGTGCCGCGCAAGCGCGACCCCGGTCCGCTGTTCCCCTGGCCGCGGGTGCTGGCGGCCGCGCCGCTGCGCGAACTGCGCGGCTGAGCGCGTCGGGCCACGCCCCCCTCGGACGGTCCGGGGTGTCAGGCGCCGGTCGCGACCGGACGGGTGGAATCGCTGACCCAGCCGCTCCACGAATCGGCATACAGGCGCGCGCCGGCCAGGCCCGCCACTTCCATCGCCAGCAGCAAGTGGCAGGCGGTGACGCCCGAACCACACATCAGCACCACCTGCTCGGGCGGGTGCGTGCCGATCACCGGCTGCAACGCCGCGCGCAGATCCGCGGCGGTGCGCAGGCGTCCGTCATGCACGTTGAGCGCGAACGGACGATTGACTGCGCCCGGCACATGCCCGGCGACCGGGTCCAGCGGTTCCACTTCGCCGCGGAAGCGTTCGCCCGCGCGCGCGTCGAGCAACCAGCCCGGCGCGTGCTTCAGACGCGCGGCGACTTCGCCGACCGAGGCGATCTGGTCGCGATCGAACCGGCCCGGATAGGTCGGCACGGGGGCGACGACGGGAATGTCGGTGGTCACCGCCAGGCCGGCGGCCTGCCACCCGGCCAGGCCGCCGTCGAGCACCGCCACCCGGCGGTGCCCGATCAGGCGCAGCAGCCACCACAGCCGTGCGGCGGCCATGCTGCCGTCAGCGGCGTCGTAGACCACCACCTGGGTATCGGCGGCGATGCCCCAACGGCCCAGCGTGGCGGCGAACACGGCCTCGTCCGGCAGCGGGTGGCGGCCGTGACCGACCTTGCCCATGTCGGCCAGGTCGCGATTGAGGTCGGCATGCAGCGCACCGGGGATATGTCCCTGCGCGTAGGCCTGCGCGCCGGACTGCGGATCGGCCAGCGCGAACCGCGCGTCGACCACGCGAATCGCGGTGCTGGCGGTGGCGCGTGCGTCGATCACGCGGGTGTGCTCCTGCCCCAGCACGGCGTTGAGGCTGGCCACATCGACCACGGTGGTCCAGGCAGGGATGTCGGCATTCATGGGGTCTGCTCCAGGCGGCGACGCAGGTTGTAGAGGATGGCGGCGGTGGCACCCCAGATGCGCTGCCCTGGCCAGCCATATTCCAGGACGTGGCGGATGCGCCCGCGGTGTTCGATCTCGATCTGGTGCAGGTTGGCCGGCTCCATCAGATAGGCCAGCGGCACTTCGAATACGTCGGCGACCTCCTCCGGTTGCGGCACCGCCACGAAGGCAGGATCGATCACCGCCACCACCGGCATCACCCGGTAACCGGTGATGGTCACGAACGGATCCAGGTAACCCAGCACCTGTACCTGTTCGGGCGGCAGCGCGATTTCTTCCTGGCTCTCGCGCAGCGCCGCAGCCACTGCATCGCGATCGTCCGGCTCGGTGCGCCCCCCGGGAAAACCGACCTGCCCGCCGTGATGGCGCAGGGTTTCGGTGCGGCGGGTGAGGATCACCTGCGCACCGCCGGCCCGCGGCACGATGCCGGCCAGTACCGCCGCCTCGACCGGCGGGCCGGGCGGCAACAGGTCGATCAGTTCGCTGCGGTTCCAGCCATCGCCGGTGGGCGGCTGGTCGAGTGGATGCAGCGCGCGCAGCAGGCGCTCGTGTTCCACCGGCGAGCCACGCAGTGCCTGCCGCAACTGCTCGCGCAGCGGCAGCGTGTGCTGCATGACGTGGTTCTGTTCGTATCGGCTCATGGTTGACCAGCGGGTGATTTCATCCACGCTGCGCAGGCAGCCCTGGCAGTAACCGGCGCGATCCAGTGCGCACAGACCGATGCAGGGCGTGGGTATGGCATGGGTGGAATGTTCGCAGATAGTCACCGGACAACAGTAACGCCATTGGACGCGGATGCGGCGGTACCCGTTTATGCCGGAAACAAAAACGCGCCGGTAGAAACTACCGGCGCGCTGGGGTGTAACGCTGTTCTTACTTGACGCTGATCAGCTTGATTTCGAACTGCACGGCCACGTTCGGCGGGAACGGGGTACGCGGGTCGGCACCGTAGGCCTGTTCCGGCGGCAGGGTGACTTCCCACTTCGAGCCGGCCGGCATCTGCAGCAGCACTTCGCGCATGGCCTTCATTTCGACTTCGCTGACCTTGATCGACGGAATCTGCTGCGCCGGGCGGGCATCGGCCGGACGGGTGCCGTACGGATACGGACCGGCGACTTCCAGCTGCACGGTGCTGGCCTGGGTCGGCTTGGCGCCCTTGCCGGCTTCGATCACGCGGTACTGCACGCCGCTCGGCAGCGCCTGAACGCCGGCCTTGGCCTTGTTGGTGGCCAGGAACTGGGTGCTCTTGGTCTTGTTCTCGGCGGCAGCCTTCTCGTACTCGGCCTTGGCGGCCTGGGCACGGCCCTGCTCGCGCTTCTGGAAGGCTTCGACGGCGGGCTTCAACTGCTCGGCCGTGATCGACGGCTGCTTCTTGGCGTAGGCATCCTGCAGGCCCTTCACCACCGAGTTGATGTCCAGCTGCTCGCCGCGTGCGGTGAGTTCAGCCAGGTTGTTACCGTAGTCGTAACCGAAGTAATAGCTCAGCTTGCCCTTTTCGGACGAGGTGTCCTGGGCGAAGGCATTGCCCGTCAGGGCCAGGGCCGCGACGGCGACCGCGATAGAACGCAACTTCATCAAACTTTTCTCCAGGGGTGGTAACTCAGGACGCGTTGGGCCGCCCTGAGGCGACGGGTTAGGATAGCCGCCGCAACGTTGATTCGCCACTAACGACGCAGGCTCTGACCTGACTTCGTTTCAAGAGTTCAACATCACTTTTTTTTAACGTTTTTCAGGAGCCCCGCCGTGGCCGACACCCCCATCGCCCCCGATCCTGTCCACGTTGCCGATGCCGGCGCCGTCCGCACCGTGACGGTAAACCGGCCGGACAAGCTCAATGCCCTCGATCGGGCCACGCTGCAAGGCCTGGACGCCGCATTCGCCGCTGCCGCCGCCGACCCCGAAGTGCGCGTGGTGGTGCTGACCGGCGCCGGCCCGAAGGCCTTCGTGGCCGGTGCCGACATCGCCGAAATGAACGGACTGAGCCCGGTTCAGGGACGTGACTTCTCCTTGCTGGGCCAACAATTGATGCGCCGCATCGAGCGCATGCCCAAGCCGGTGATCGCCCGGATCAACGGTTTTGCGCTGGGCGGGGGCCTGGAACTGGCCATGGCCTGCCACCTGCGCATCGCCGTCGAAACCGCCAAGGTGGGCCAGCCGGAGATCAATCTGGGGCTGATTCCCGGCTTCGGCGGCAGCCAGCGCCTGCTGCGCCTGTGCGGCCGCGCCGCCGCGCTGGAACTGTGCCTGCTGGGCAGCCCGATCAACGCCGCGCGCGCCCTGCAGTTGGGCATCGTCAATGAAGTGGTCGGCGTGGAGGCATTGGACGCGCGCGTGGACGCAGTGGCGTCGCAATTGGCCACGGCCGCGCCGCTGGCGCTGCGCGGCATTCTTGACGCGATCCACGTCGGCGGCGAATGCGCGCTGGGCGAAGGGCTCGAATACGAGAGCGCGCAGTTTGGTTTGATGTTCGCCACCGAAGACATGCGCGAAGGCACCTCGGCGTTCCTTGCCCGGCGCCCGCCGGTGTTCCAGAACCGCTGAACCATGCCGCACGCCGATCCCACCCTGCCCGCGCGCCTGCTGCAACTGGTGCTCGATGGCGACCTCGACGCCGCGCTCGACGCCGGGCTGATGGACTACGTTCCGCAGCACGGTGACGCCGACCTGCTGCCCGGACACCCCGAGTTGGCTGCGCGCCTGCTGCAGACCCAGCAACAACTGCAACGCGCCTGGGCCGCGCGCGCGCGCTACCGCCATCGCAGCCAGCGGCTGGCGCGTCGCGCCGCCGAACGTGACGCGCGGCGCGCGCCCCCCGCGCCCACCCCCGCATTGAAACCCGCCCTGCCGCCCGCCGCCGCCGCGATCCTGGCGCGCGCCAAAGCCAAGGCCGCTGGAAAAACCGCCTGATGAGTACCGTGAAAAAACCCGCGACGGCCAAGCCTGCGCCGCGCAGCGCGCGCATGCCCCGCGCCGACGTGATTGAAATGTTCACGCGTCTGCGCGAGCTCAATCCACACCCGAAGACCGAGCTCGAGTACAGCTCGCCGTTCGAACTGCTGGTCGCAGTGACGCTGTCTGCGCAGGCCACCGACGTGGGCGTCAACAAGGCCACCCGCAAACTGTTCCCGGTCGCCAACACGCCGCAGGCGATTCTCGACCTGGGCGAGGACGGCCTGAAGAAGTACATCGCCACCATCGGCCTGTACAACGCCAAGGCCAAGAACGTGATCGCCGCGTGCGCGCTGCTGGTACAGCAGCATGGCGGCGAGGTACCACGCGACCGCGCCGCGCTCGAAGCGCTGCCCGGCGTCGGCCGCAAGACCGCCAACGTCGTGCTCAATACTGCCTTCGGCGAACCGGTGATGGCGGTGGACACCCACATCTTCCGCGTGTCCAACTGCACCGGGCTGGCCCCGGGCAAGGATGTGCGCGCGGTCGAGGACCTGCTGGTCAAGGTGATACCGACCGAGTTCCTGCGCGATGCACACCATTGGCTGATCCTTCACGGCCGCTACGTGTGCAAGGCGCGCAAACCGGACTGCCCGCAGTGCGTGATCCGCGACCTGTGCCGGTTCAAGCAGAAGACCGCCGCCTGAGCCGCGGTCGCGACTGCCATATTCACGCAACCCCGCCGTCATCTGCGTCGGTCATCAATGGCAGGCCCAGACGTGGCCGGGCCCCGGCCGGCCGTCGGTTTGTCCGAAACTGTCATATTTACGCAATCTTCACTAATTAGCCTGCGCAGCATCTTCCCACCTGCCTGCAAGGCTCTCCATGAAACTGCATCGCCAACTCCTGACTGCGGCCGTTGCGGCTGCGCTGTTCGTCCCGGCCGCACACGCCGAAGTGGCCATCGATGTGATCGGCGGCTCGGAGATCACCTTCGAAGGCCTGGTCCAGGCCGACGGCAACTGGTTCGACAACGACCTGACCGACCTCAACGGCGGTGACGCCGGCAACGGCAAGAACAGCGAATTCGAGCTGCGCCGCGCCGAGCTGGTGCTCAAGGGCAAGGGCCCGGGCAACATCGAGTGGGTGGTGGGCTATGACGCCAAGGCCGACAAGTTCCTGGACACCAACCTGAAGTACAAGCTGGCCGGCAACGCCAACCACTTCGTTCAGTTCGGCCAGTTCAAGCAGCCCAACAGCCTGGAAGAACTGTCCAGCACCAAGAACAACGACTTCATCTCCAAGGCTGCGGTCACCAACACCTACGCGGTGGCCCGCCGCCTCGGTGGCGCCTACAGCATCGGCGACAACAACTGGTCGGTCACCGCCAGCGCCTTCGGCCGCGAGCTGACCCGCAATCTGGCCCACGGCAGCGGCTACGGCGCGCGTGGCACCTGGGCACCGATCAACGAGAAGGGCCAGGTCCTGCATTTCGGCCTGAGCTACGTCGAGTACGACACCGACGCTGACACCCTGCGCGTGCGCGCCCGTCCCAACGCCGACCTGGCCACCGCGCGCCTGGTCGACAGCGGCAACCTGGTCGACACCGACCGCGTGAGCACGATGGGCGCCGAAGCGATGTACATCGGCGGCCCGTTCAAGGCCCAGGCCGAGTATTACAACAGCAAGGCCAAGCGCTACTCGCACGACAACTACACCAGCGATGGCTATTACGTCAGCGGCTTGTGGAACATCACCGGCGAAAGCTGGGGCTACAAGGGTGGCGTGCCGACCACCGGCCTGCCGGACGAGCCGGCCTCGGGCATGTGGCAGCTGGGCGCGCGCTACGACCACATGGACCTCAATGACGGCAACCTGGCCGCCAACCCGGTTGCCGGTCGCCCGCCGATCGTCGATGGCGTGCTCGGCGGCAAGATGGATATCTGGACCGTGGGCGTGAACTACTACTGGCGCTCCAACACCAAGTTCGCGCTGAACTACGTGATGGTGGACAGCAAGAAGTACAGCTCCGCCAGCCGCACGTTCGTCAACGACGACCCGAACATCCTGGAAGCGCGCCTGCAGTTCTTCTGGTAAGCGATTGCGGCAACCGTATGACAGGGAGGGCGCAGCTTGGGCTGCGCCCTTTTTTCGTGCCCGGCACCGATAGAGCCACTCCATGGGTGGCTGCGCTCCGCTCAGGCACCGCGCGCAGCCGCCCATGGGGTGGCTCTRCCTGTCCGGCACCGCGTGCAGCCACCCATGGGGTGGCTCTACCTTTCCTGCATGGCGTGCAGCCACCCATGGGGTGGCGTCACCCCCTCAGGGTGCGCGGGTATGCTGGGCGCCCTTTTCCCATGGATGGAACCCGATGCGTATCGCCCTGTCGCTGCTGCTGGCCGCCGTCGGCGGCACCGCCCTGCCCGCCCATGCGCAGGACTGCCACGACGCCCAGGCGGCCGCGGAAGAGGCGTACGTGGTGCGGGCGGACAACGTGCTGCCCGATCGCCCCGGCTACACCCGCGACACCGCTGGCAGCGTCTGCCGTCGCTGGCCGGCACGCCCCGAACTGACCCTGCTGGCCACGCCGGTCTGGCGCGATGGCGGCGACCACGACGCCCGCGAGGGCGACGTGGACATCCTGGTGATCGACAGCGACACCCTCGCACCACGCGCGTGGAAGGTGTTGCCCGGTGCACTGGACAGCGATGCGATCTTCTTCGACGGCATGCAGCTGGATACCGCGCGCTATCAGCTTGCGCCGGGCACGCTCGCCTTCGGCCTGCGCGTGCAGCGGCGCAATGGCTCCGGCCCCAACCCCTTCAGCGAAGAACAGTTGCAGCTGCTGGCAATGCAGGCAGGCACGCTGCGCGCGCTCGGCCCACCGATGGTGCTGCGCCGTTTCCAGGCCGAGTGGGACACCCGCTGCGCCGGTGAATCGACCGAGGTGTCGCGCACGGTTGCCGTTGGCCCGAAGGGCAAGCACGGGCTGGCCGACCTGGTCCTGCGCGAACGCCGGGTCACCACGCGCAGCTGGATGGACGGCGAGGAATGCCGCGACCAGGCCACGCCGGTAGAGGGCGAGCGCCATGTGCTGCGCTATGACGGCCGCCAGTACGGGGTTCCGGAGCCGCTGCGCCCCTTGTGACGGGCGTCCCATGAAGCATGTCACGAGGCGGTCATATGACAGTCGCTGGGCTGTCATCGAATGGTTATGGAATGAGCGCCGGGCGGGACACCCCGCACCGTCATCCATCCCAGGAGCCACCCCGTGATCCACGCCTTCAAGTCGCGCGCCGCCGTTGCCGTCCTCGCCGCGTCGTCCGTGTTCGCCGCCAACGCCGCCGATGTGACCGGCGCGGGCGCCTCGTTCATCTACCCGGTCATGTCCAAGTGGTCGGCCGACTACAGTGTCGCCACCGGCAAGAAGGTCAACTACCAATCGATCGGTTCCGGCGGTGGCATCGCGCAGATCAAGGCGGCCACGGTTGACTTCGGTTCCTCCGACGCCCCGCTGAAGCCGGAAGAACTGGCCGCCGCAGGCCTGGCACAGTTCCCGTCGGTGATCGGTGGCGTGGTGCCGGTGATCAACGTGGCCGGTGTCGCCCCGGGCGCACTGAAGCTGGACGGCCCGACCCTGGCCAACATCTTCCTGGGCAAGATCAAGACCTGGAACGACCCGGCCATCGCCGCGCTCAACCCGGGCGTCAAGCTGTCCGACGGCAAGATCACCGTCGTGCACCGCTCGGACGGTTCGGGCACCACCTTCAACTTCGTCAACTACCTCTCCAAGGTCAACCCGGAGTGGAAGAGCAAGGTCGGTGAAGGCACCTCGGTGCAGTGGCCGGTCGGCATCGGTGGCAAGGGCAACGAAGGCGTGGCCGCCTACGTGAAGCAGATCAAGGGCGGCATCGGCTACGTCGAACTGTCCTACGCGCTGCAGAACAAGATGTCCTACGCGGCGATGAAGAACGCCTCGGGCAAGGTCGTGCTGCCGAGCGACACCTCGTTTGCCGCGGCGGCCGCCAGCGCCGACTGGGCCAGTTCGAAGGACTTCTACCTGGTCATGACCAACGCCCCGGGCGCCGAAGCGTGGCCGATCACCGCCACCAACTTCATCCTGGTGCGCAAGCAGCCCAAGAACGTGGCCAACGCCAAGGCCACGCAGGAGTTCTTCCGCTGGATCTACAAGAACGGCGATGCCCAGGCCAAGCAGCTGGACTACGTGCCGCTGCCGGACGCCCTGGTCAAGCAGATCGAGACCTACTGGTCGCAGAACCTGAAGTACTGAGTTTCCCCGCTCAGGTACCGAGTATTGGTCGGTACGCGTCGGAGGCAACAACGGAGCAATGGCGGCGGCAGGACCTCTCTCCCCTGCCGCCGCCGGG
>NZ_JBFULC010000035.1:0-40499 GCF_056400525.1 Stenotrophomonas sp. P5_A9 | reverse complement strand
TGATGAAGCTCGGTCGGCGGTCGATCCGGATCCAACCCCGCCGTGAAGCAAAATGCCGCGCCGCAAAACAGAGTAATGCTCCTTGCAGTTGCAGTTGCAGTTGCAGTTGCAGTTGCAGTGGCAGTTTTACTTCCCCTGCCCACCGACACGGTATCGAAGGGTGGCGTGGGTGGGGCTGCGGGACCGTCGTGCGCCATGGATGGCGCACGCGAGCCTCCAGGGATGGATTCACGGCGTGTCCCGCAGCCCCACCCACGCCACCCTTCGATACCGTGTCGGTGGGCAGGGGAAGTAAAACTGCCACTGCAACTGCAACTGCAACTGCAACTGCAACTGCAAGGAGCATTACTCTGTTTTGCGGCGCGGMATTTTGCTTCACGGCGGGGTTGGATCCGGATCGACCGCCGACCGAGCTTCATCATCTGGTGGGGGCATGACCTGCGAATGATGCGATGCCTCATTGCTGGCATTTTGCTTCGCAATCGGTTCGTATCCCAATCGACCAACGACCGTGTTTCAACATCCGGTGGTGGCATGACCCACGAACAACATCCCGCGTCACCACTACGACATTGCATGACCGCGGTAGGGTCGCATCCCGATCGACTGCTGGCTGTGTTTCAACATCCGGTGGTGGCATGGCAAACGAACAACATCCCGCGTCACCACGACGACAGTGCATGACCACGGTAGGGTCGCATCCCGATCGACCGCTGGCCGTGTTTCAACATCCGGTGATGGCATGACCCACGACCAACGCGGGGTTTCTGCACCACCTCAATGCACCGTTACGGCCACTGCATTTCACCCTTGGCGACTTTGGCACTCACCTCCAACGAACTGACGCCCTGCAGGGTGGGGTAGCGTTTTTTCATCGCGGCAATCAACGCATCGGCGTTGCGGCTGCGTGCGGTTTCTTCGTCGAAGGCGCGGAGGTAGGCGGCGGTGAAATCGAGGGCGCTGCTGTCCAGTGTCGCGCCGCTGGCGTAGTGGCCGGGGATGACGCGGGTGGGTTTGAGGGCCTTGATGGTGGCCAGGGTGGTGAGCCAATCGGCATGCGACTGCGCGCTCTGGGTGTCGGCCATCCAGACATGTTCGCCGGCGACGATGGGAATGCCGCCGAGGACGGTGCGCAGGGTGGGTATCCAGACGACCGTGCGGTCCGGGGTCGGACCGTCGAGGCCGATGATCCGTAGTGGCTGGCCTTCGAGGGTGAGGGTGTTGCCGTCCAGGACCTGCGGGATGACGATGCGTGCGGGTTTGTCAGCGCCCATCTGCGGTCCCCAGTAGGCGAGCTTCCCAACCTGGGTGGCGGTGATGTGGGCGACGGTCTGCGCGGTGGCGACGATGCGGGCGTCGGGGAAGGCGTCCTGCAGGGTGGCCAGGCCGAAGTAGTAGTCCGGGTCGCCGTGGCTGATGTAGATGGTGGTCAGGCGCTTGCCGGAGGCGCGGATGCGCTGGACCAGTTGGGCGGCGTCGGAGGCAGCGAACTGGGCGTCGATCAGCACGGCGTCGTGCTGGCCGGTGATCAGGTTGGAGGCCACCGAGAACAGCGCCTCGTCACCGGGATGGTAGGGCTGCACGTGCAGTGCATGCGCCTGGACGGCTGCAGGGGCGGCCTGGCTGGCGGCGGGTGCGGTCACGCCAAGCGCCGTGCCGATGGCCAGCGCAAGCGCCAAAGTGGCGCGCGAGAAGTTCGGCATTTCACTAATTCCTGTGCGGTGCGGCCCCGGCATCACGCCGGGGCCCGGTAGAGCCGAGCCATGCTCGGCTGCTCTGTCCGTGCCAACCAAGGGCCGGCGGCTGCGTCAATACGCGGCCGTGGCAATCTGCCGCACGTACTGCGGCGTCTCGATCTCACTGACGAACGCATCGGCGTAGTCGGCATAGCTGATCCGGCTGTGGCCGTCGGCGGCCACCAGGAAGTTCTTCGCCTGGGTGCGGAAGCCGCCGCGCTGCGGACCCGGGCCGATTTCGGCGGCGGGGGAATAGAACGTCCAGTCGAGGTCATCGACGGCCTGCAGCTGCTTGAGCGTTTCGCGCGCGGCCAGGGCGACCGGCTTGTAGGCGTCCGGGAAGCCCTCGGTATCCACCAGCTGCACGCCGGGGGCCACTTCCAGGCTGCCGGCGCCGCCGACCATGATGAAGCGCGGCACGCCGGCCTGGCGCGCGGCCTTGACCAGCTCGGCAGAGACGCTGGTCACCGTGCCGGGGGCATCGCCCGGGCGCGGGCCGAAGGCGCTGGCCAGCACGTCGTGACCGGCGATCACGGCGGCCAGGGCGTCGGTATCGTCCAGCGCGGCGACGGCGAGCTGGGCGCCGTCCAGTTCGGTCGGCAGGTCGTTTTCACGGCGCACGATGGCGGTGACCTGATGGCCACGGGCGAGGGCCTGACGGGCGATTTCACGACCGATGTTGCCGGTGGCACCAACGAGGGCAATCTTCATGGGGGCGGATCCGTTGAGGAAGGAAGGCCAGCGTATGCGCCTTAAATCGTCCGAAAAACCGCGTATAACGGTCTAATTTGTTGCATGGATCGATCAGATGGACCGTATGACAGCCATGAACGTGTTCGTGGAGGTGGTCGAGCGCGGCAGCCTCACCGCCGCTGCCGAGGCGCTGGAGATGTCGCGTGCCATGGTCACCCGCTACCTGGCCGAGGTGGAGCGGTGGCTGGGCGCGCGGTTGCTGCACCGGACCACGCGCCGGATCAGCCTGACCGCGCCCGGCGAGGCCGCGCTGCTGCGCTTCCGGCAGATGCTGGCGATCGGCGATGAGTTGCACGGCGAGCTGGCCACCGACAATCCCGAACCGCACGGGTTGATCCGGGTTACGGCCAGCGTGTCGTTCGGGCAGATCCACCTGGCGGCGGCGGTGGCCGATTTCGTCAAGCGCCATCCACTGACCCGGGTCGAACTGCTGCTGGTGGACCGGGTGGTCAACCTGGTCGAAGAACGCGTGGATATCGCCGTGCGCATTTCGCGCGCGATCGATCCGGCGCTGATCGCGCGCTGGTTGGCGCCCTGTCGTTCCGTGCTGTGCGCAGCGCCGTCGTACCTGGCCGAGCGGGGCACGCCGACCACTGCCGACGAACTGGCCGGGCACAACTGCCTGACCCACCACTACGTTGGCAAAAGCGTCTGGCATCTGCAGCGCGACGGACGTGCGATCGCCGTAGCGGTAGGCGGCAACATCAGCGCCAACGAAGCCTCGCTGCTGCTCGAAGCGGTGCGTGCCGGTGCAGGCATCGCGATGCTGCCGACCTACCAGATTGCCCCGCTGCTGCGCAGTGGCGAACTTGTTGAAGTGCTGCCCGAGTACGACGTGGAAGGCCTGGGCATCCATGCGGTCTACGCGTCGCGCCGGCAGCTGCCGACGATCATGCGCAGCTTCCTGGATTTCCTGGTGGAACGCTTTGCCAGTCCGACGTTCCTGGCGCAGCTGTAAACGCAGCCCCGGTAGAGCCGACCGTTGGTCGGCTGCATGCGGCCACTGCGGTTGCAGTTGCACGACGTGCTGATGCGCGGTTGCCGGTTCAAGTGCAGCCGACCAACGGTCGGCTCTACCGGGGCGTGCATCGGCATCACACACGCACCTACGTACAATGGCGCTTCCCTGCTGTGGAAGTGAGCATTGCCTTGTCGTATCCGTATCCGTATCCGTTGGTGGTGTTTGATCTGGATGGCACGCTGGTGGACAGCGCGGCCGATATTGCCGAGGCGTTGAACCGCACGCTGCAGGACTGGCAGTTGCCGCGCGTGCCGGAGGCGACGGTGTTGACCTGGATCGGCGATGGGGTGCGCCGGCTGGTGGAACAGGCGTTCACTGCGGCAGGCAGTAACGTGGATCTGGATGCGGTGATGCCCGGTTTCATGCGTCACTACGAGGCCTGTCTGCTGCGTAGCCCGCGTCTGTTCGACGGGGTAGAAGCGGCGTTGCAGGGTCTGCGCGCGCGCGAGGTTCCCATGGCCATCTGCACGAACAAGCCCTCGGCCCTGGTGGCGCCGCTGCTGCAGCATTTCGGGCTGCAGGATGTTTTCGCGCTGGTGCTCGGCGGTGATTCGCTGCCTGAGCGCAAGCCCAGTGGCGCGCCACTGCGGCATATTGCCGCGCACTTCGGCATCGCGCCGGACGCGGCGTTGATGGTGGGCGATTCGATCACCGATTACCGCGCGGCGGTGGATGCACGCATGCCGGTGGCGCTGGTCCGTTACGGCTATCCGCGTGGACTCGACCTGGACACCGTCGAGGCCGTGGCAGTGATGGATGATCTTCGGGAACTGCTGGCGCTGTAACGTTGGTGGAGCATTGGTCCAAGGGGTGTGGGTGGGGCTGTGTGACGGCCAATGGTTGGCATGTTTTGCTATTTGAAGGCCACTGGCCCGCTGTCTTGGGTGGCGGGTGAGGGGGAGTTCGTCGCGCCTTGGGTGGCGCGACGGTTGGAAAGGCTGCCGAGCATGGCTCGGCATCAGGGGCTGCCGAGCATGGCTCGGCACTACCTGACGGGTGCTTACCTCGGCTGGTAACGCACGCTCAGGCGGTATTCGCGGCCGGGCTGGTTGTACCAGGCCACGGTTTCGTAATCGCGGTCGAACACGTTGCTCACCCGGCCCAGCACCGACCAGTCGCGGCTCAGCGCGTATTCCAGGCGCAGATCGACCGTGCCGTAACCGGCCAGCCGCACCGTGTTGGCGGCGTTGTCGTACCGCTTGCCGGCACCGTTGGCGGTGATGCCGGCGCGGAAGCCGCCGAAGCTGCGGTCGATGTCCAGACGTGCGGTGTTCTGCGCGCGGCGCGCCAGCCAGTTGTCGAACTGCGCGCTGCCATCGGTGCGGTTACGCGGATCGGTGTGGCTGAGCTGTGCGTTGAAGTCAAACCCGGCCCACGCGATCGCGCCGGTCAGTTCCGCGCCACGGATACGCGCCTTTTCCACCTGCGACATCATGAAGGTGGTGGCGTCGTAGGTGATCAGGTCGTCGATGCGGGTTTCGTACACATCCAGGCCCCAGCGCCAGCTGTCGCCCTGCTGGGCGATGCCGAGGTTGGCGCTCTTGGATTTTTCCGGATCCAGGCCGGGCACGCCGCTCCACGGGTCGTAGAGATCGCTGAAGGTCGGGGCCTTGAAGGCGGTGCCGTAGCTGGCATTGAGGCGGAAGCCGCCCCCCAGTTCCAGGCCCCAGCCGAGGCTGCCGGTGGTGTGGTTGCCGAACTGTTCGTTGTCGTCGTTGCGTACGCTGGCCTGCAGGTGGTGCGCGCCGAAGCGGCCCTGGTACTGAAGGAATACACCGGTGTTGTCGCGGTTGTCGACCAGGTAACCGGCGCTGCTGCCATCCAGGTTGTCCTGGCTCCAGTCCACGCCGGCGCTGAGCAACTGGCCCTCGGCCAGGCCGATGTCGGTCTGCACCGATGCGCTGTCGCGATGGGTCTGCGCCGCGCCCAGCCAGGTGCTGCCGTTGTAGTTGTCCGACTCGTTGTCGGCGCGGCCGACATTGACGGTCAGGTTGAAGCGCTCGCTTGGGCTGTAGCGGACCTTGCCGCCGAGCACCTGCTGCAGCGTCTCCGAATAGTTGTAGTAGCCGTCGTAGTGGTTCTCGCCCTTGGCGCGCAGCGCGGTGCCTTCCACGCTCAGCGCATCGGTCAGCGTGTAGCCGCCACGCAGGCTCATGGACAGGTTACGGTAGCCGTCACGATCGGGTTCGTCGGCGCCACAGCCGGCGAAGGTGGCCGCATCGCCGCGGCAGGAATTGATGCCGTCGGTGTGCTGGTAGGCGATGTCGGTGCCGAACCAGCCGCGCTCGCCGCTGCCGCCGAAGCCGGCGCTGGCCTCGCGCAGGCCGTTGCTGCCGCCACCCACCTGCAGGTGCGGGGCGAAGGTGCCGACGTTGCGGCGGGTGAAAATCTGGATCACGCCGCCAATCGCATCGGCGCCGTACAGGCTGGACTGCGGACCGCGCACGATTTCAATGCGTTCGATCTGCGCCAGCGGCAGGTCCTGGATCATCGCCAGGCCCAGGTCGCCGGTGTTGATGCGCACGCCATCCACCAGCACCAGGGTGTGAGCGGAATTGGTGCCGCGCAGGAACAGCGAGCTCTGTTTGCCGAGGCCACCGTTGTTGGTGAGGTTGATGCCGGCGCGGCCGCGCAGCAGGTCCTGCAGCGACGGTGCCTGACTGCGCTCGATCTCGGCGCGGTCGATCACCTGGGCCGGCGAGATGCTGTCCTGCAGGGCGATGGGGGTGCGGGTGGCGGTGACCAGCACCTGGTCCAGTGCGGTGGCCTCGTCCTGGGCGGACGCCAGCAGGGGCAGGGCCGACAACACGGCCAGGGAAAGAACGCGGATCTGCAGCTTCATCGATGACTCCATGCACCGCGCACGCCCGCGCGGCAAAGGGTGGGGATGATCGCGCTGCAGGAGTCACTCGACGGAGAGCGGGCACGCGGCACCGCTTGCCGCCGCCATGCCCGCCGCATCGCAACCAGTCGTCTTCCAGGCCGGTCTCCGGGCTCGCATGGCGATGGCGGTGCCATCGTGCCAGGCGCCTTCCCATGCCGGAGCACAGTGGCGTATTGCCTGGTGTTTCCACGCTTACCGTTGCGGGGGCAGCGCCGGAGTGGCGGCCAGGCACAGGGCCTGACGCGTCACCGGCTTCCCGTTTCAACCTGGCGGCATCGCAGCCCCAGGTCACCTGAAAGTGGGCGCAGTCTAAGCCATCGGCCGGGCCGGCGGAGCGCACCGGTTAGAATGCGCCTCGCTTTTTCGATGTGATCTCCATGACCCCACTGTGGTTGCAGCACCCCGGCACCGACGCCCGTGACCCGTACCGGCCGGCCGCAGCGGGCAGCAGACGGGGCGCGGCATGATCCTCGACCTGATCCGCCACGCCAGCACCGGCCGCGATGGCCACCTGGACGGTCGCACCGATCCACCGCTGGAAGATGGCAGCACCGATGCATTGTGCGCACGCTATGCGACGCTGGGCTGGGCGCGTGTGCTCAGTTCACCGCGCCAGCGTGCGCTGGCCAGCGCCGATGCACTGGCATTGCCGCGCGGGCTGGAGGTGATCGCCGACGAAGAGTGGGAAGAGCTGGATTTCGGCACCTGGGACGGGCAGGCGCTGCACGACCTGCCGATGCAGGAACTGTCCGCCTTCCACCTGGACCCGCATGCCAATCCACCGCCGCAGGGCGAAAGCTGGGGGCACTTCGAACGCCGCATCGGGCGCGGCCTGCATCGGCTGCTCGATGAGCCCGACCCGCCGGCGACGCTGATCGTCAGCCACGGTGGCCCGTTGCGGATGGTGCTGTCGCAGGTGTGCGGGCTGCCGATGGCGATGTGCTGGGCGCTGCGTATCGACCACGGTACGCGGCTGCAGTTGCGCGTTGAACGCGAGGACGGGCGGCTATGGGGCGAACTGCTGGAACTCCAGCAGGTCTGATCACTCCGCCGGTTCGTCCTCACGGTCGAACAGCGGCGCATCACCGGCGTCGTCGTCATCGCGGCGCTCGGCGGTGCGGTCGTACACCGGGCCGGAGGCGGGTGGGGCCTTCTTCAGCGGCTTGTCGGCGATGATCGCGTCGTACTCGGCGACCAGTTCGATGCGGCGCGCTTCGGGCAGTTCCTGCCAGTGGCAGTCCTGCAGCGCGCCTTCCAGCGAATAGAGCAGGTTGAGGCTGGGCTTGAAGCCGGCACGGCGGACCTTCACGAAGGCGCCCACCGCGCCGACCGCGGTCAGCTCCTCGGGCGTGCGCAGACCGACCTGGCGCAGCCAGGCCGCGCTTTTGGGGCCAATGTTGCGCAGCTTGACGCTCATCCCAGGGCCTCGACGAACACCGCGGCGATCGCTTCCAGGCCGGCCTGATCCTCGGCATCGAAGCGCGCCAGCGACGGGCTGTCGAGGTCGAACACGCCGATCAGCGTATCGCCGTGGACCAGCGGCACCACCAGTTCCGAGCGCGAGGCCGAATCGCAGGCGATGTGGCCCGGGAAGGCGTCCACGTCCTCGATCCGCTGGGTCACCCGCTGGCTGGCGGCCGCACCGCAGACGCCCTTGTGCAGCGGGATGCGCACACAGGCCGGCAGGCCCTGGAACGGCCCGACCACCAGCTCGGTGCCGTCGTAGAAATAGAAACCGACCCAGTTCAGGTGCGGCAGCGCGTGGTAGACCAGCGCCGACAGGTTGGCGGCATTGGCGATCCGGTCGCGCTCGCCGTGCACCAGTGCACGGGCCTGGGCCAGCAGCTGGCCGTACTGTTCCGGCTTGCTGCCGGTAAGCGTGGAGTTCTCGAACATGGGCCGAGTCTAGCAAGCAGCAGGGCGCCCCGGGACCGCCGATAATGCACCGCTCCTTCCCGACCACCGCGCCGATGACTGCCCCACCGCTCCCCGCCCTGTACGTCACCGGCACCGATACCGGCATCGGCAAGACCTTCAGCAGCTGCGTTCTGCTGCACGCCCTGCGCCAGCGCGGGGGCCGCGCGGTGGGCATGAAGCCGGTCGCCAGTGGTTGCCAATGGACGGCCGAGGGCCTGCGCAACGAAGATGCCACTGCGCTGCTGGCCGCCAGCGACCCGCAGCCGGCCTATGCCGACCTCAACCCGTATGCGCTGCCGCTGCCACTGGCGCCCGAGCTGGCCGCCGCCGACGCCGGCGTGAGCCTGGCGCTGGAACCGATAGAAGCCGCGTTCGCGCGCCTGCGTGCCCAGGCCGATACGGTCGTGGTCGAAGGCGTGGGCGGCTGGCTGGCGCCGCTGTCGGGCAGCCTCGACCAGGCCGACCTGGTGCATGCCCTGCGCCTGCCGGTGGTGATGGTGGTCGGGCTACGGTTGGGCTGCCTCAACCACGCGCGGCTGACCGCGGCGGCGATCGCGGCCAGCGGAGCGACCTGCATCGGCTGGATCGGCAATGAGGTCGACCCGCAGATGGCGCGCATCGACGACAACATGGCCCTGTTGCATACGCGGCTGGCGATGCCCTGCCTGGGGCGGTTGCCGTACGCACCGGGGGCCGAACCGGCCGGGTTGGCGGATTGCCTGCGCCTGCAGGAGGCGTAGGGCTTCCGAGCGCGGCGAAGCAGCCACCCATGGGGTGGCTCTACCGTGGCACGGTCCCAATCGGGTAGAGCCACCCCTTGGGTGGCTGGCCCCACCGTGGCAGGGCCTCAACCGGGTAGAGCCACCCCATGGGTGGCTGACGCCACCGTAGCAGCGCCTCAACCGGGTAGAGCCACCCCATGGGTGGCTGACGCCACCGTGGCAGTGTCCCAATCGGGTAGAGCCACCCCATGGGTGGCTGGCGCGCGGTGTTGGCCGGTGGCGTTTTCATTCGCCGCGCAGTGCGCAGGCCAGTTGGCCCAGCGTGCTGATCGCCGCCACGTAGCGCTCGTCCAGCTCCTGGCAGCAGGACAAGCGCAGGCAATGCCGGTATCGCGCACCGCGCGAATACACCTGGCCGGGCATGAACACCACGCCCTTGGCCAACGCCTGCTCGAACAGCTCGCCGGTGTCGATACTGGCGGGCAGTTCGACCCACAGCAGGAAGCCGCCGGTGGGCTGGGTGGCCAGCGTCCCGGCCGGAAAATGCTGGGCGATCAGGCTGCGCACGCGTCGCACCTGGTCGCTGTACAGACGCCGCAACCGGCGCAGGTGCTGCTCATAACTGCCCGCCTCGAGAAACGCACCGACCGCTTCGCCGAGCAGGCGCGGTTCGGCGCCGGTGGACTGGAACTTGAGCAGTTGGATGTCGGCGGCGAAGCGACCGGCGTCGAGCCAGCCGATCCGGTAGTCCGGGGCAAGGGTCTTGGAGAAGCTGCTGACCACCATCACCCAACCGTCGTCATCGAAGGCTTTGAGCAACGGCGACAGCGGCTCCTGGAACTGCAGCTCGGCATACACCGCATCTTCGATCAACGGAATCCGATAACGGTTCACCAGCGCGGCCAGCCGCTGCTTCTCGGCCACCGGCATGGTGAAACCAAGCGGGTTGTGCACGCTGGGCATGGCCACGATCGCGGCCAGCGCGCCCCGTTCGAGCTGCGCGGCGACGGCATCCACGTCCAGCCCGAGGCGCGGGTCGGTGGGCAGTTCGATCGCCTTCAGGCCCAGGTTGCTCAGCAGCGGATACAGGTTGAAATACGACGGCGCTTCAATGCCCACCGCATCGCCCGGACGGGTCACCGCGCGCAATGCGAGCTGCAGCGCTTCCATCGCACCGTGGGTGAGCACCAGGCGTTCGACGCTGGTGTGCAGCCCGAGCCGCGGACCGCGCCGCACGATCTGTTCGAGCAGGCGCGTAGCGGCATTGGGCCGCGCGTAGGTTTCCACCATGCCGGCGCGGCGCAGCACCTGCGCGGTGCTGCGCGCCAGCTTGTCGCCGGGATAGAAACGGCGGCCACGGGGGCCGGCGAAGGCGAGGTCGACAACGCCGGGCTGCTGCTGTGCGGCCAGTACGCGGGCCATCATCAACTGCTGCGCCTGGGTGGTGGCCAGCGACGGCGCCTGGCGCAGCGAGCGGGTGGGCTCGGCCAGGCGCGCGCTGACCACGAAGCCGGCTTTCGGCCGTGGAATCACCAGGCCGGCGTCTTCAAGCTGGCGGTAGGCGGCGATGACGGTGTTGAGGCTGAGCTGGCGCTGTGCGGCCAGCCCACGCAGCGACGGCAGGCGCGTACCGACGGGCAGACGGCCGCTGTGGATGGCGTCGGCCATTTCATCGGCCAGGGATTGGTAGAGGTTGGCTGCCATGGGGTGCCCGCAGGAATCTGTAACCATGCGGATGGCCAAACGCTGGCTCTGTATCCGCGGCTTGACGCAGCCTAGCATGCTCCTGTCAGCGCCCGGCCCACCTCCGCCGCGCACCCCGGTCCTTCCCTCGCGCACGGCGGTGCGGTGTTTCGCCGTGCGCTTTTTTTTCCAGATCAACGGCCGGCGTGTGCGGGCTTTCGCTGGTTCGGGCGGGTACGGGTGGGTTTGCGGGACACGCCGCAAGTACGTCCCTGTAGGCTCGCGTACGCCTTGCGCACGTGCGCAATCCTGCGCACGTGGCAAGACCGGGGCTGGGCGTCCTGCCCAGCCCGTCCGACGCATGCGTCGGACCCATGGCGCATGACGGTCCCGCAAGCCCACCCGTACCCGCCCCAGACAGTTGGCTGGTGCGCAGCGAACAGGCACAAGCACAGCCACAGCGACAGCGACAGCCAAGCATCAGCCACAAGCATCAGCCCCAAGCATCAGCTACAAGCATCAGCCCTGCCGTCTTTGCGTCGTGCTTCCAGGGTTTTCGACGGCCACCAGCCCACTGTCTGGGGCGGGAGCACCGCAGACATCGACGCTCCAAAAGAACAGCATCACCGCGCAGAAAGAGTCGACACCAACCTCGGCTTCTCGCGATACAGCGCCGGATACTGCTGCTTCAGTGCCGCCACCTTGGGCGCATCGTTGATCTGGATGTACTGCGATTCGGGATGCAGGGTGAGGTAGTTCTGGTGATAGCCCTCGGCAGCATAGAAACGCTTGCCGCCGTCGACCTGGGTCACCACCGGCGCCGCATACGCCTTGGCGCGCTGCAACTGGACGATATAGGCGCGCGTGGCGTCGCGTTGCGCGGCGTCATCGGCGTACACCGCAGAACGGTACTGGGTACCGCGATCCGGACCTTGCCGATTCAGCAGCGTCGGATCATGCACCACCGAGAAGAACACCTGCATCAATTGCCCGTAGCTGACCTTCGACGGATCATAGGTGACCTGCACCGCTTCGGCATGGCCGGTGCCACCGCCGCCCACGCGCGGATAGCTGGCATCGGCCCCACTCCCACCTATGTAGCCGGACACCGCGTTGTCCACGCCATTGATGTGCTGGAACACCCCCTGTACCCCCCAGAAACAACCGCCGGCGAACACCACCTGCGCACGCGTGCTGCCGGGTTGTTTGAAATCGGCACTGCCGCCCGGTGCAGGCACCGTGACCAGGGCCTGCGCCGGCGCGGCATGCACCGGGCCGTCCAGGCTGAGCACCGCCGTGACCGTCAGTGCGGCGATCACCGCGGCGATGCTGCCGGCAACCAGTTTGTCCATTGCGATCTTCATCGAAGGCCTCCAGGGCTCAACCGAACGTAAAGGCGTAGGCGTGCACACCCGGATCGAGGAACTCGATCTCGAAAGTCCGTTCGCGCACATCGCCGGATTGGCGGATCAACTGGTACAGACGGTGCCCGCCGACCTGGCCGCTGCCATCGGCCGACACATCGCCACCGGCGGCCGCGCCCGGCGGCTGGCCGTCGATGCGCACGCGGTAGCGCACCGGCCTGCCATCGACCGCCGGCGCCAGCACCAGGTGCAGGTCGCGGGCATGGAAGCGGAACGCGATCCGGCCACCGGCCGCGTCCAACGCTGCGTCCTCATTGCCCACGGTCCAGCGACCGCCGAGCGCCCACTGATTCAGGCCCAGCGTGGCCGGCACGGTGTAGTCCGCGGCGCGGTCCGGCTGCTGCCCGCCAGGCGAGGCGAAGTTCTCCGCGCGCGCATGGCCCAGGTAAGTCTCCGGCGATTTCAGGTTGCGCATGTCGGCCTGCTGCTCCACGCCATCGCGCGGTGCCGCCGCGGCCATCGCCATCGCCTGCGCCGGTTCGTCGGGCAGCGTGTTGCCCGCTTCGCGCAGCAGCCGGCGGATGATCTGCTCGGACTGGGCGTAATTGCCTTCGCCAAAGTGGTGCGCGCGGATACGGCCTTGGGCATCAATGAAGTAGTGCGCCGGCCAGTAGCGGTTGTTGAAGCCGCGCCAGATCGCGAAATCATTGTCGATCGCCACCGGGTAGGTGACCTTCAGGTCTTTCACCGCGCCCTGCACGTTGCCCAGGCTGCGTTCGAAGGCGAACTCCGGCGCATGCACACCGATCACCACCAGACCGTGGTCGCGGTAGCGTTCGGCCCATTCACGCACATACGGCAGGGCCCGCAGGCAGTTGATGCAGGAGTAGGTCCAGAAATCGACCAGGACGACCTTGCCGCGCAGGCCTTCAGCGCTCAACGGCGGGCTGTTGAGCCACCCGGTGGCGCCGGCGAGGGAGGGCAGGGTGCCTTCCACCGGCAGTTCGCCGTTCGGCTGGCCGCTGGCCGTCGTCATCGCCGCACCCGCGGCCGGCTGCTGCCCGGGCAGCGTATCCAGCAGGCCCTGTTCGAGTTTGGCCGTGCTTACCGTGGACAAGCGCGTCAACACGCCGGTGTCCCAGCCCATCGCGATCGCCACCACCGCCAGCAGCGCGGCCACGCCGAGCGCGCGACGGATCCATTCGCCCATGCCCAGGCGCTGCTTGAGTGCGGCGAACACCCGGCCGCCGATCCAGATCGCCAGCGCCAGCGACGTCGCTGCGCCCAGTGCATAGGCCAGCAGTAGGCCACTGGTGCCCACGCTGGCGCCCTGCAGCGCCGCGCCGGTGAGGATCAGGCCCAGGATCGGCCCGGCGCACGGCGCCCACAGCAGGCCGGTGGCGATGCCGATCAACAACGAGGTACCGATCCCGCCGCGTCCGGCGTCGCTGGCCGCATCGGCCGAGGCGCTCAGGCGTGCGCCAAGGCGTTGGAACGGCGAGAGCAGGCGGTTGGCCAGCGAGGGCCACAGCAGCGCCAGCGCAAACAGCGCCATCACCACCAGCGCGATCCAGCGCCCGATCTGGTTGGCCTGCGCCACCCATTGGCTACCCACCGCCGCTAGGCTGGCGACCACCGCGAACATCAGGGTCATGCCCACCAGCAGCGGCAGGCCACTGCGCAGGAAGGGACGGTCCGAGCGCGCGAACACGAAGGGCAGCACCGGCAGGATGCACGGGCTGAGGATGGTGAGTACGCCGCCGAGGTAGGCCAGGACAAGCAGGAACATGGACAGATCCTTCCAGGATGCAGGGAGAAACGGCGCTCAGGCCGCGGTGAAGGTCATCGCCACGCCGTTCATGCAGTAGCGCAGCCCGGTCGGGCGCGGACCATCGTCGAACACGTGGCCGAGATGGCCGCCGCAGCGCCGGCAATGCGCCTCGATGCGGATCATGCCCAGGGTGGTGTCGCGGTCTTCGGCGACGGCGTCATGCAGCGGTGCCCAGAAACTGGGCCAGCCGGTACCGCTGTCGAACTTGGTCGACGAAGAGAACAGCGACAGCGCGCAGCCGGCGCAGTTGAACGTGCCGCGCCGATGCTCCTTGTTGAGCGGGCTGCTGAAGGGCCGCTCCGTGCTCTGCCGGCGCAGCACCGCGTACTGCGCCGGGCTGAGCTGTTCACGCCACTGCGCATCGGTGCGCATCACCTCGAAACGACGGGTCGGGGCGGCGGTGGCAGCCGGTGCCGGGCCGCTGCAGGCGGTCAGACCAAATACGCCGGCGGCGGCCGTCATGGCGCCCATGCCGAGTACATTGCGACGGGAGTAACGCATGGCCGATCTCCAGGTCCGGGAACGATGGGGCCATGCTGCGCCCGGGCCGGTCAACGAATCCTCACGCAGGGTTAAATTTTCCGTGACACATTCAGGCCCGGATCGACCGACAATGCGGGCATCCCTTCCTGGCCGGCCCGCCCGCACCGATGAGCAGCGCCAAGCGTGTCCTGATCGTCGAAGACGATGTCCACATCGCCACCCTGCTGCGCATGCACCTGCGCGACGAGGGCTACGAGGTCACCCACGCCGCCACCGGCGACGAGGGGCTGGCCCTGCTCGAAGCGCAGCCGTGGAGCGCGCTGGTGCTGGACCTGATGCTGCCCGGCGTGGACGGCCTGGAGATCTGCAAGCGCGCCCGCGCGATGACGCGCTACACCCCGATCATCATCACCAGTGCGCGTGCCAGCGAAGTGCATCGCATCCTCGGCCTGGAACTGGGCGCGGACGACTACCTGGCCAAACCGTTCTCGATGCTGGAGCTGGTGGCGCGGGTCAAAGCCCTGCTGCGCCGGGTGGAAGCAATGGCGCAGAACGCGCGCATCGATGCCGGCGAACTGGACGTGGCCGGCATCCGCATCGATCCGGTCGCGCGCAACGCTCAGGTCGACGGGCGTGCGCTGGAGCTGACCCCGCGCGAGTTCGACCTGCTCTACTTCTTCGCCCGCCATCCCGGCCAGGTTTACTCGCGCATGGACCTGCTCAACCAGGTCTGGGGCTATCAGCACGACGGCTACGAACACACCGTCAACACCCACATCAACCGGCTGCGCAACAAGATCGAACGCGACCCGGCCAGCCCGCAGCGCATCCAGACGGTGTGGGGTCGTGGCTACAAGCTGGTCGGCGATGAAGGAGCAGCGGCGTGATCCGCCTGACCCTGTCCCAGCGCCTGTCGGTAGTGTTCTGCGCACTGTTGTTGGTGTGCTGCGGCGCGTTGATGTGGATCCAGATGCGCAGCACCGCCATGCACGAGCAGGAGACCGTGCAGCGGCTGTCGCGCGGGCTGGCCGAACATATCGCGCGCAGTGGTGAATTGATGGACGCGCGCGGCATGCGCGGCGGCGAAGTGCGCGCGCTGTTCGGCAAGCTGATGGCGGTCAATCCCAGCGTCGAGGTGTACCTGCTCGACGACGCGGGCCGCATCCTCGGCCATGACGCGCCCGATGGCCACCTCAAGCGCGACCGCGTGGACCTGGCGCCGGTACGCGCCCTGCTGCGCGACGAACCGTTGCCGATCCTCGGCGACGACCCGCGCAGCGCCACCGGCCGCAAGGTGTTCAACGCCGCCCCGCTGTGGGTGCAGGGACGCCAGGCCGGCTACATCTACGTGGTGCTGGTGGGCGAGCAGCGCGAGGCGCTGGCCGCCAACATCGCCGCCAACGCGACCCTGCGCACGACGTTGTGGTCGTTGGCGATCCTGGCGGCGGTCGGGCTGTTGGCCGGCGGGGTCGCGTTCCGTTGGGTCACCCGGCCGCTGCGCCAGCTGACCCGCCGCATCCAGGCCTTCGACGTGGACGCCGCCGGTGCCGGCACGCCGCTGCCACCGACCCCGCTGCGTCCCGGTGAGCGCGACGAACTGGCGATCCTGCAGCACAGCTTCGGGCACATGGGCCAGCGCCTGGGCGAGCAGTGGCAGCAGTTGCGCGAACAGGACCTGCAGCGCCGCGAGCTGGTGGCCAACATTTCCCACGACCTGCGCACGCCGCTGTCCTCGCTGCACGGCTACCTGGAAACCCTGGCCCTGAAGGACGCTACGCTCAGCGCCGACGAGCGCCAGCGCTACCTTGGCATCGCGCTGGCGCAGAGCCGCAAGGTCGGTGCGCTGGCCCAGGCGTTGTTCGAACTGGCGCGGCTGGAACACGGCGCGGTCAGCCTGGACCTGCAGGCGTTCTCGCTGCCGGACCTGGTCCAGGATGTGTTCCAGAAATTCGAACTGGGCGCGCAGGCACGCCGGCAGACGCTCAGCGCGGACATACCGCCCGGGCTCCCGGCAGTCGTGGCGGATCTGCCATTGATCGAGCGCGTACTGACCAACCTGCTCGACAACGCCATCCGCCACACTCCTGAAGGCGGCCGCATCGAGGTGGTGCTACGCGCGCAGGACGGCGAGGTGCAGGTCGCCATCGCCGACACCGGACCGGGCATCGCGCCCGAGCGCCGCGCCGGGTTGTTCAACACGCCGCCCGCGTTGGGCAGTGCGCGCCCGGACAGCGGCGGGCTCGGCCTGTTGATCGTCCACCGCATCCTGCAACTGCACCACCGCGACATCCGCCTGATGGACAGCCGCGAAGGCGCGCTGTTCGTGTTCACCCTGCCAACTGCCGCACGCTGATGCCCGGGGCGGGGACGTTGCGTCGACGGCCCGCGCGCTGGTAGAGCCGACCRTTGGTCGGCTGCACGCGCAGCCTGCGTGTGGTTTACGTGGAGCCGGCCAGCGGCCGGCACTACCCGCCAAACAACGTGGCGCGTTCCCTCCGCAGGCGGGAAACGGCAAGGCGATCGTGGGCAGGTCAGCGACAACAACCGAGGCGCTGACGCGCGCCCAAAAAAAGACCCGACAGAGGGAGGGTTCTGTCGGGTCTGGGATTGCGTGGGGGGAGGGACCCACGCAAATTCGATGGTGTGTCTGCTCAGCCGCGCGTCTTGCCTGCGTCGGGCGTGGCGGCCGCGAACGGCTGCCGGGCGAGTTCGCCGAAGGCCTCGGAGGCCTTCAACCCAAGCCCCAGTACTTCCTGGTTGGCATGGGTCCAGCGCTCGAGATTGTCGCGGGCCAGCTGCGCACCCTTGGGCAGCAGCGTATCCGGTTGCCGTGACTGCACGATGTCACCGAAGAACCCGCTGGTGGCGGTGATGTTCTTCTCCAGCGTCTTCAACTGCACCCCGAACATGCTTTCGGCATTTTCCAGGGCGAGCCGATTGGCACGCGTGGCCGTGGCGGCCAGCTGGCGGGTGTAGGCGCTGAAGGAATCGGTGAACGCGGACGTCATGGCAGGACGGCTCGAGAACGTTGATGCACTGCAGCATACGCCAAATATATTGCATTGCAACAACTTGTTGCCAGTTGTGGTCCGGTATCAGTGAAACTGTTTTTACATCAATGGGTTGCTTCAAAGTGCCGAGGGCGCTCGTGGCGCTCGTGGCGCTGGGAGCCGGCCAGCGGCCGGCACTACCTTGGTGCGGATCAGCCGCGGTAGCGGCAGCCGGAGGTACAGGTCTCGTGCACAGTGACTTCGCTCAGCTGCGGCAGCGCCGGCTTGAGTTCGTCCCAGATCCAGATCGCCAGCCGTTCGCTGGTCGGATTCTCCAGGCCGGGGATGTCGTTGAGGTAGTGGTGGTCCAGGCGGTCGTAGATGGGCTGGAAGGCCGCTTTGACGTCGCCGAAATCCATGATCCAGCCGCTGTGCTCGCCCGGCTCGCCTTCGACTTTCAGCTCCACCCGGAACGAGTGCCCGTGCAGGCGCGCGCACTTGTGGCCCGGCGGCACGTTGGGGAGGAGGTGGGCAGCCTCGAGGGTAAAGACTTTGAAGATTTCCATTGGCGCATTGTACCGGTGGACCTGCCGGGCGGTGACGGCAACAGCCCATCGCTCCTTCACGGAAACATTTCCATCCGGATGAAGAGATGTTAGGTTCTCTTATATCCGTATGAAGAGATGTTATTGGCCGGTTCATCGCCAGGCATGGATTACTGCGGAACTCGTCGTCCACCACCCCACTGAAGTCCATGCCCAAGCACACCCTTCTTGTAGCGGCGCTTTCCGCCGCTCTGGCTACGCCTTTGCCCGCGTTCGCCGATGCCGCCCCCGATGCAACCGCCGATGCCGCCGGCGACAGCAAGACCCTTGCCGCCGTGCGGGTCACCGGTTCCAACATCAAACGTACCGATACCGAGTCGGCCAACCCGGTCCAGGTGATCGGCCGCCAGCAGCTGGAAGAGACCGGCAAGGCCACCGTCGCCGACCTGTTGCGCTCGATCTCGGCCAACACCGGCAACGCCAACAACGAAACCACCAACAACGGCTGGGCCTCCGGTTCGGCCGGCATCGGCCTGCGCGGGCTGTCGCAGAAGAACACGCTGGTGCTGCTCAACGGTCGGCGTCTGGCCAATTACGGCTTCCCGGCCGGCGGCCTGTCGGACACCTTCGTCAACCTCAACGCGCTGCCGCTGGTGGCCGTGGAACGCATCGAAGTGCTCAAGGACGGCGCCTCGGCCGTGTACGGCTCCGACGCGGTGGCCGGCGTGGTCAACATCATCACCCGGCAGAATTTCCAGGGCGCCGAACTCGGTGGCAGCCTCGGCACYGCCGACCAGGGCGGGCTGGACGAGCAGAACCTGAAGTTCGTCGGCGGCATCGGTGACCTGGATACCGACGGCTACAACATCCTGGTCAGCCTGGAAGGCTACAACCGCGAGCGCCTGGACCAGGACCAGCGCGACCTCACCAAATCCGGCATCTACACCGACAAGCCTGGCGGGCGCTGGAACGGCTGGTCGGCCAAGGGCGCGCGCTACCTGGTCAATGGCACGTCGGTGCCGATGCTCGATGCCAGCGGCAACTGCCCGCAGGGCACCACGCTGGTGGCCAGCGCGCCGATCGACGGCCTGGCCGGCAACACCTGCGGCTTCAACCAGGCGCCGTACACCACGCTGATTCCCTCGACCAAGCGCTACCAGGCCTACGTCAACGGCACCTTCCGGGTGAACGACAACATCGAGGCCTTCGGTGAAGTGCTCTACAGCGACATCAAGGGCGTGTCCTGGTTCGGCAGTAGCCCGTTCTTCACCCTGGAAAGCGGCCGTTTCGCGCTCAACGCCGATACCGGCCTGGCCGAACCGGTCTCCTCCAACCTGCCCGCCAGCAGCCCGTACAACCCGTATGGCCGCGCGGTGCCGATCGAGTACACCTTCTTCAACCTCGGCGCGACCATCAAGACCAACCGCTCGCAGGCCTACCGCGGCCTGGTCGGGCTGCGTGGCAGCCTGCAGAACTGGGACTGGGAAGTGGGCGCGTTCGGTGCGCGCAGCAGCGAGCGCGAAACCGTGTCCGGCGGCTTCGCCAACCGCTACGCATTGGCCGATGCGCTGGCCAGCGGCAGCTACAACCTGCTCAATCCGGCCGCGACGTCATCGGACGTTCTCAATGCGATCAACATCAGCACGCTGCGCCCGGCCGAATCGGTGCTGCAGGGCGTGGACRCCAAAATCTCCGGCGCGCTGGGCCACACCTGGGCTGGGGAGATCGGCTTCGCCGCCGGGGCCGAGTGGCGTCGCGAGAAACTGGACTCCAACAACCCCTGGCAGATCGATGCCGGCCTGCAGATCCGCCCGGCGATCGCTGAAGTGCACGGCGAGCGCAAGGTCACCGCCGCCTATGCCGAAGTCAACGTGCCGCTGGCCGAGCGCCTGGAGCTGCAGGCGGCCGCGCGTGCCGACCACTACAGCGATTTCGGCGATGCGTTCTCGCCCAAGCTGAGCCTGCGCTGGCAGCCGTGGGACATCCTGCTGGTGCGTGCGGCCGCTTCCAAGGGCTTCCGTGCGCCGTCGCTCTCGGAGAATTCCAACAGCACCAGCATCGCCTACGGCAGCGTGATCGATCCGCGCGACCCGGACGTGCCGGGCTCGCGGCAGAACCCGACCTTCTTCACTGTCGGCAACAACGATCTCAAGCCCGAACGCACCAAGAGCTTCAATGCCGGCATCGTGCTCTCGCCGTGGTCCAACACCAGCCTGAGCGTGGATTACTACCGCATCGAGCTGGAAAACCTGGTGGGCACCAACAACACCCAGACCCTGGTCACCGACAACGTGCCGGGTGCGGTCAGCCGCGATGAGCGCGGCAAGCTGCTGGCGGTGTTCAACCGCTACCAGAACCTGAGTGAGCTGAAGACCTCCGGCTTCGATGTCGAACTGCGCCAGCGCTTCCCGACCACGCAGGCCGGCGACTTCGGCCTGAGCACCGCCTTCACCCACGTGCGCAACTACAGCCGCCCCACCGTGGTCGGTGGCCCGCTGGTGGATTACGCCGGCAGCAACCTCGGCGCGACCCTGCCCAAGAACAAGGCGACCACCACCTTCGACTGGAGCTACGGCGATTTCCGCACCGCGCTCACCTGGTACTACACCAGCGGCTATGACCAGAAGGCCAGCGCAGCGGCCACCGCCGTACAGGATCGGGTGGATGCCTACAGCCAGTTCGATCTGTATCTGGGCTACACCGGCATCGACAAGCTGACCCTGTACGCCAAGATCCAGAACCTGGCCGACGAGGAACCGCCGTACGACGCGTCCTTCCCGGGCATCCGCGCGCCGTACGACTTCAGCCAGTACGACCTGCGCGGCCGCTACTTCACCGTCGGCTTCGACTACCGCTTCTGACCTCATCCAGCGCACCGGAGCGTGCGTATCCACAGGGCCGGAAGGAACCGGCCCGTCTTTCGGGGAATCGCTGTGTCTTTGCAACGTCGTCTGTTCTCTCCCATCGCCTGGGTGGCGCTGGTGCTGTCTGTGCTCGCTGCGCCTGCCTCCGCGCAGAGCGCGTACTTCTTCCCGGCCGGCGGTGATTTCGATCCGGCCGTGCCCACGCCCCAGCAGTTTCTCGGCTATGAGATCGGCAGCCGTTACACGCGGCACGATCAGCTGGTGGCCTACTTCAACGCACTGGCCAAGCACTCGGACAAGATCAAGGTTGAAGAAATCGGCCGCAGCTACGAGGGCCGCCCGCTGCTGATCGCCACGGTGACCTCGGCGCAGAACCTGCAGAACCTGGACGCGCTGCGTCGCCAGCACGTCACCCTGGCCGATCCGGCGCAGCCGCTCTCGGCCGCCGGCAGCAGCCCGGTGGTGGTGTGGCTGGGCTACAGCGTGCACGGCAATGAAACCTCCAGCGGCGAAGCGGCGATGCTCACCGCCTACTACCTGGTCGCCAACCGCAGCGCGGAGACCGCGCAGTGGCTGCAGCAGGCGGTGGTGCTGTTCGATCCGGCGCAGAACCCGGACGGGCGCGACCGCGCGGCGAGCTGGCACAACGCCTATGCGTCCTCGCCGGCCTCGGCCGATCCGGCCGACAAGGAGCACGTCGAGCCGTTCCCGCAGGGCCGCACCAACCACTACTTCACCGACCTCAACCGCGACTGGCTGGCCCTCACCCAGCAGGACACGCGACCGAAGATCGCCTATTTCCACCAGTGGTACCCCAACGTCCAGATCGACTTCCACGAGATGGGCAAGGACAGCACCTACTACTTCGAGCCGTCACCGGCGAGCATGCACAGCCCGCTGATTCCGGCATCGTCGTACGAGTTCAACAAGACCCTGGCCAAGTACCACGCGCAGGCACTGGATGCACTGGGCTCGCTGTATTACACGGGCGAGAACTTCGACAATTTCTCGCCGGTGTACGGCTCGACCTACCCGGACTTCCACGGCGCGGTCGGGGTGACCGTGGAGCAGGCCAGCTCGCGCGGCCGCGTGCAGGAATCGGCCAACGGGCTGCTGACCTTCGGCTTCACCATCCGCAACCAGGTGGCGACCGGACTGGGCACGGTGCGCGGCGCAGTGACCGAACGCGATGGGCTGCTGAAGCTGCAGAAGGACTTCTTCCAGTCCGCACTGAAGCAGGCCAACCAGCAGGCGGTGAAGTCCTTCGTGTTCGGCGACGCGGCCGATCCGGGCCTGACCCAGCGGCTGCTGGATCTGCTGCTGCAGCACCAGATCACGGTGCAGGCGTTGAGCGCCCCGGTCACCGTGGATGGGCAGCGCTTCGAGCCGGGCAGCGCGTACGTCGTCCAGGCCGCGCAACCGCAGTTCCGCCTGGTGCATTCGATCTTCGCCGACACCCCGCCGATCAAGGGCGATGTGTTCTACGGCAGCACCTCCTATGCGATCGCGCCGGCCTACGGCATCGCCTTCGCCGCGAGCCGCAGCCGGATTGCCGGTGGCGAGCGCGTGGCCAGCGTACCGGCCGCCAACGGTGGCGTGGTCGGCGGTCAGGCGGGCTACGCCTACGTGTTCGATTGGCGCGATTACAACGCCAGCCGCGCGCTGTATGCGCTGCAGGCCAAGGGCGTGGTGACCCGCGCGGCCTTCCAGCCGTTCACCGCGGCCACCGCGCAGGGCGAGCAGTCATTCGGCTATGGCAGCGTGGTGGTGCCGGTCGCGGGCCAGCCGCTGGCCGGTGTCGAGCTGCTTGCCGCGGTCGATGCGGTCGCACGCAGCAGTGGCGTGCACATCCAGGCGCTGTCCAGCGGGCAGAGCCGTGGTGGCATCGATCTGGGCAGTGACAGCGTCAAGGCGCTGCGCAAGCCGGCGGTGGCGCTGGTGATGGGCGAGGGCGTAAGCGCCACCGAGATCGGCTCGGCATGGTTCCTGCTTGATCAGCACCTGCAGTTGCCGGCCAGCAAGATCGATCCGGCCCAGCTGGGCAAGATCACGCTGGACCGCTACACCACCATTGTCCTGGCCGGCGGTACCTATGCCGGCGTGGACGCCACCGCAGTGGCGGCGCTCAAGCGCTGGATCAACGCCGGTGGCTCGCTGATCACCTACGGCACGGCCGCGCGCTGGGCGATCGAGCAGAAGCTCAGCGACGAAGTGCTGGGGCCGGAGGAGAAGGAGCCGGAAGGCGCCCGACGTGCGTTCGGCGACCAGCGCGACATCGCAGCCATCGAGCGGGTGAGCGGCAACATCCTCAGCGCGGACGTGGACAACACGCATCCGCTGGGCTTCGGCGTGCCGCGTCGGCAGCTTGCGGTGAACAAGGAAAACGGCCTGAGCTTCCAGCCCAGCCGCAATCCGTTCTCCACCGTGGTGCGCATCGACGAGGCGCCCAAGGTCAACGGCTACCTTTCCGAGCGCAACCGCAGCCGCGTCGCCGGTGCCGCGTGGCTGCTGGTGTCCCCGCAGGGGCAGGGCAACGTGGTGCTGTTCGCCGATGATCCGGCCCACCGCAAGTACTGGCATGGCACCGAGCGCCTGCTGTTGAACGCGATCTTCTTCGGCAACCAGCTCAACCCGAGCAAGCCGCGCGGGTAACGCAACGCCGCCATCGCAAGGCAACGGCGGCCACCCGTAGAGCCGACCGTTGGTCGGCTACCGCGATCCCACGTAGAGCCGACCGTTGGTCGGCTACCGGGACACCCGAACGAAGAGCAGCCGACCAACGGTCGGCTCTACGGCCCGGATGCAAACCAAAAAAAGGGCGACGCATGAAGCGTCGCCCTTTTCAATTCAACCGGTCCGCGAACGGATCAGCTGGCGCGACCGCCACCGCCGCCCTGGCTGCGGCCGCCAGCGGCATTGCCACCGCCACGGCGCTGGCCCTGCGGCTGGCCACCACGCGGAGCACCGCGACCGGCGCCATCACGCTGAGCGCCGCCGGCCTTCTTCGGGCCGGCATGGGCGTGGCGCGGGGCCTCGGCGTGCGGGCGACGTGCGTGCTTGCGCGGCGAGCGATCGCCACCCGGCAGCTCGGCCTTGCCCGGCGCGCTGTTGCCCCAGCGGATCGGGGTCTGCGGCTCGAAGCCCGGYACATCGCGGATGTCCATATCCTTGTCCAGCAGGCGCACGATCTGGCGGAGCAGCTTGGCCTCGTCCTGGGCCACCAGCGAGATCGCCTGGCCGGTTGCGCCGTTACGGCCGGTACGGCCGATGCGGTGCACGTAATCCTCGGCCACCATCGGCAGGTCATAGTTGATGACCTTCGGCAGCTCGTTGATGTCGATGCCGCGCGCGGCGATGTCGGTCGCCACCAGCACGGTCACGCGGCCAGCCTTGAAGTCGCCCAGTGCGCGCAGGCGCTGGCCCTGGCTCTTGTTGCCGTGGATCGCCGCGGTCTTGATGCCGGACTTGTCCAGGAACATGGCCAGCTTGTCGCAGCCATGCTTGGTACGGCCGAACACCAGGGTCTGCTCACGGCTGTCCTGGGCCAGAAGGTGCAGCAGCAGCTCGCGCTTGCGCGGGCCATCGACCGGGTGCACGCGGTGGCTGATGTTCTCGGCAACGGTGTTCTTCGGCGTGACCTGGATCTGCTCCGGGTTGCGCATGAACTCCAGCGCCAGCTGCTTGATGCTCTCTTCGAAGGTCGCCGAGAACAGCAGGGTCTGGCGGTTCTGGCGCGGCAGCTTGGCGAGGATCTTCTTGATCGACGGCAGGAAGCCCATGTCGAGCATGCGGTCGGCTTCGTCCAGCACCAGGATTTCGATGCCGGAAAGGTCGACGCTGCGACGCTCGATGTGATCGATCAGGCGGCCCGGGCAGGCGACCAGCAGGTCCACGCCACGGCGCAGCACGTCGAACTGGTTGCCCATGCCGACGCCGCCGTAGATGCAGGCGCTCGGGATGCGCAGGTACTTGCTGTAGCCGCGCAGGCTGTCATGCACCTGGGTGGCCAGCTCGCGGGTTGGGGCCAGCACCAGTGCACGCGGACGGCGCGGGCCATCGACGGCCTGCGGGTTGGTGCCCAGGTGCTGCAGCAGCGGCAGGCCGAACGCGGCGGTCTTGCCGGTACCGGTCTGTGCGCCGGCCAGCAGGTCGCGGCCTTCCAGGGCGAGCGGGATGGCCTGCTCCTGGATCGGGGTGGGGGTGTCGTAGCCCTGCTCGGCCAACGCGCGCAGCAGGAACGGGGCAAGGCCCAAGGATTCAAAAGACATCGGGTGGAAGCTCCAAAGACAAAGTAACGCCAGGCCGAATGGCCGGACGCGAGGCAGATCAGAGTGATCGGCTGACTCGGAGCGTTCCCGTAAACCGCGCTGCGAGAATTGGGTGCAGCCAGCGCGGTGCGCAGACTGGTATGCATGACGAATGGCGTCGGAGTGGGGGCGGGCGACGGATCGATGATCCATATCGCCGGCGATCCCGAAGGGAAACGGACGGCCGCTGCAGACCGGCATAGTCTAGCGGATAGTTGAGTTCCGTACCAAATCCCCCTGTTCAGCTTGGAGACGCCAGCGCCGACGTATCCGGAGCTACCCGGCGCCCGTCGCAATCCGTAACGACCGGCCGTTGGCCGGGCGACCGTCGCAGGCGACCACCCCAGCATCATTCGCATGGGCTATCGTCGTTCTGGCGCAGTGCGACTTGGATTGACCGCGCATTTGATTACACTTGAAACCTATTTTCGCGATTCCGGATACCCACCCATGAAGCTTGGTTCTTTGAAGGAAGGCGGCCGCGACGGCACCCTGATCGTGGTCTCGCGCGACCTGCGCCACGGCGTGCGCGCCACCGGCATCGCCACCACGCTGCAGCAGGCGCTGGAAGACTGGTCGCACCTGGCGCCGCGCCTGAACGCGCTGTACGAATCGCTCAACGACGGCAGCGCCGACGGCGTGTTCGACATCGACCTGCAGGCGCTGGCCGCGCCGCTGCCGCGCGCCTATGAATTCGTCGACGGCAGCGCCTACCTGCCGCACGTGGCGCGGGTGCGCCGTGCGCGGGGCGCCGAAGTGCCGGAGAGCTTCTACACCGATCCGTTGATGTACCAGGCCACCAGCGCCGGCTTCTACGGCCCGCGCGACGCGGTCAAGGTGGTCAGCGAGGACTACGGCATCGACCTGGAGGCGGAGATCGTGGTGATCACCGACGACGTGCCGATGGCGGTGACCCCGGAACAGGCCGCCGGCCACATCCAGCTGGTCGGGCTGGTCAACGACGTCTCGCTGCGCAACCTGATCCCGGGCGAGCTGGCCAAGGGCTTCGGGTTCCTGCAGTCCAAGCCGCGCTCGGCGCTGTCGCCGGTGTTCGTCACCCCCGATGAGCTGGGTGAGGCCTGGCAGGACAGCAAGGTCCACCTGCCGCTGCTCACCCATATCAATGGCGAATGGTTCGGCGCGCCGGAAGCCGGCGTGGACATGCAGTTCAACTTCGCCCAGCTGGTTGCGCACGCGGCCAAGACCCGTCCGCTGGGCGCCGGTGCGATCGTCGGCTCGGGCACCATCGCCAACGAGGACACCAGCAAGGGCGCGTCCTGCTTCGCCGAACAGCGCACGGTGGAAACCCTGCGCGACGGCAAGCCGAGCACGCCGTTCATGTCCTTCGGCGACGTGGTCCGGATCGAAATGCTCGACGCGGCCGGCGAGAGCATCTTCGGGGCGATCGAGCAGCGCATCGAACAGGCCGCCAAGCCCTGAACGCGGCCACCGCCACCGACGAGAGCGCCATCGAACTGTTCAGCTACTGGCGGTCCAGCGCGGCGTATCGCGTGCGGATCGGGTTGAATCTCAAGCAGCTGCCACACCGGATCACCCCGGTGCACCTGGTGCGCGATGGTGGACAGCAGCACAGCGCGGCCTATGCCGCGCTCAATCCCCAGGAACTGGTGCCCACGCTGTGCCATGACGGGCAGGTGCTGCGGCAGTCGATGGCGATCCTGGAATACCTGGACGAGGTGTTCCCGCTGCCGGCGCTGCTGCCCGACGATGCGGCCGGGCGTGCGCGGGTGCGCGGTCTGGCACAGTTGGTGGCGTGCGATGTGCACCCGCTCAACAACCTGCGGGTGATGCAGTTCTTCAGCGACACCTGGAACGTGCCGCAGGTCGAGCGCGATGACTGGACCCGGCACTGGATGCGGGTGGGGTTCGACGCGATGGAGCGGATGCTGGTCGAATCGGTCGATACCGGTCGCTTCTGCCATGGCGACAGCCCGAGCCTTGCCGACTGCTGTCTTGTCCCGCAGCTGTACAACGCGCGCCGCTTCAACCTGGACCTGGAGCCGTACCCGACCCTGGCCCGGATCGATGCGGCGTGCCTTGCCTTGCCGGCCTTCGACACGGCGCGCCCGGAAAACCAGCCCGACGCCGCCTGACCGGCGGTAACGCGCAGGGTAGTGCCGGCCGTTGGCCGGCTCCTCAAAAGACTGGATCGAAACCGCACCGGTAGAGCCACGCAACGCGTGGCTCCCCGATCACCCCTCAGAACCCGTGCGTGATCGCCGCCGGCGCACTGTTGGCCGAGAAATCCGCGTACGGATCGTGCTCGCCACTGCCACCTTCGGACAGCCGGAACTTCAACGCCAGGCCATCGCGCGAGTCGGCCGCGCGCAGCGCTTCCTCCTGCTCGATGATGCCGTTCTTGGCCATCCGGAACAGGCACTGGTCGAAGCTCTCCATGCCTTCTTCCAGCGAGGCTTCCATCGCAGCCTTGATCTCATGCACCTGGCCGCGGCGCAGCAGATCGCGGATCATCGGGGTGTTGATCAACACCTCGGTGGCCGGCAGGCGACGCCCGTCCTTACCCTTCACCAGGCGCTGGGACACCACCGCGCGCAGGTTCAGCGACAGGTTCATCAGCACGTTGCGGTGGGCGCTTTCCGGGAAGAAGTTGAGGATGCGCTCGATGGTCTGGTCGGCGTTGTTGGAGTGCAGCGTGGCCAGGCACAGGTGCCCGGTCTCGGCGAAGGCGATGGCCGCCTCCATGGTTTCGGCATCCAGGATCTCGCCGATCAGGATCACGTCCGGCGCTTCACGCATCGCGTTCTTCAGCGCGTTGTGGAAGGCGTGCGTATCCAGCCCGACCTCGCGCTGGTTGACGATGGACATCTTGTGCTTGTGCAGGTACTCGATCGGGTCCTCGATGGTGAGGATGTGCCCGGTCGTGGTGCTGTTGCGGTGGTCGATCATCGAGGCCAGCGAGGTCGACTTGCCCGAACCGGTCGAGCCGACCACCAGCACCAGCCCGCGCGGGGTCATGATGACGTCCTTGAGCACCTGCGGCAGGTTGAGCTCTTCGATGCTGGGAATCTTGCTGCGGATGGCACGGATCACCATGCCCACCTCGCCGCGCTGCTTGAACACGTTGACGCGGAAGCGCCCGGCCTCGGCCAGGGCGATGGCCATGTTGAGCTCCAGCTCGCGCTCGAACTCGGGCACCTGGCCCTCGTCCATCAGCGAGTAGGCGATCTTCTTGACCATTCCCGGCGGCAGGCCGGTATTGCCCAGCGGGTACAACTTGCCCTCGATCTTGATGTATACCGGTGCTCCGGTCGTCAAGAACATGTCCGAAGCGTTCTTTTCGGTCATCAGCTTCAGGAAATAGCCGATATCCATGCGAAATGTTTCCCCAACAATCGGCCGCGTGCCATTGCAAGCACGCCGCAGGCTTCCGACAATGGCCGCGCTCCTACTTCTGGCGACGGCACCCCCAATGAATCCTAGCTTCGCACAAATACGACGTGTCCCGTACCGGACGCTGCTGATATGCGTGACGGTGTGCACACTCGCGTTCGCAGGCGCCGCCCAGGCGCAGGACGGCGCGCTGGAGCTGATGCAGGCCCGGCAGGCGGTCGACAAGGCCACCCAGGCCGATGCCGACCAGTACGCCCCGGACCTGATCGCCGTGGCCCGGCAAGGGCTTGAACAGGCCCAGCGCGCGGCCGGCGACCGCCGCGAGCGCAAGAACGCCCCGGCCCTGGCCGTTCGCGCCACGGTCGATGCCGACCTGGCCCGCGCCCGCAGCGAGGAGGCCACGGCCACCGCCCAGCTGCAGCTGCGCCGCAATGAGGTGACCCAGCTGCAACGCCAGCTCGCCACCGGGGAGAACCGCTGATGAAGGTTTCGCCGATGAAGTCCCCGACGCTGCGTGCCTCCACCCTGCTGCTGGCCGCCAGCCTGGCCCTGCCGCTGCTGGCCCAGGCGGCCGAAGACCCGGCCGTGGCCCAGTTGAGCCAGCGGCTGATGGCCATCCAGGCCAACCCCGATGCGGCCCAGTTGGGCGCCTTCGAGCGGCTGCAGGCCCAGCAGGCGGTCGCGGAGCTGGCCAAGGCCAAGCGCCGTGATGTGGACCAGGCCCGTTACCTGGCCGAGCGCCGGGTCGAGATCGCCGAAACCAGCGTACGTGCCGCGCTGGCCCAGCGCGAGGTCGACCAGCTCGAACGCACCCGCAGCGAGCTGCTGATCGAAGCCAGCCGCCGCGATGCCCAGCGCGCCCGCCAGGAGGCCGAACGCCTGCGCGTGCAGGCGCAGATCCAGGCCGAGGAGAGCGAGCGCCTGCGCGTGGCCGCCGAACAGGAAGCCCTGGCCCGCCAGGATGCCGAAACCGCGCTGACCAGCGTGGCCGGCAAGCAGACCGCGCGCCTGAGCGCAGCCCAGCAGAGCGCGGCCAAGCTGGCCCGCGAAGAGGCCGAACTGGTCTCGGGCAACAAGCTGCCGGGGTCGAAGTTCGACACCCGCGGCGAGGTCTTCACCTTCAACGGCGATGCCTTCGCCGCCGGCAAGGGTGCTTTGTCGGCCGGGGCCAAGGGCCAGGCCAAGGCGCTGGCCGAGTACCTCAACATCGGCAAGAAGGGTCGGGTGCGGATCGAGGCCTATGATGCCGCCGCCGGGGTGGGCGATCAGCGTGCCCAGGCCCTGCGCGACGCGCTGGTGGCCGCGGGCGTCAGCGCCAGCCGGCTGCAGGTGAGCGGCAAGAAGGCGGCGGCGACCAAGGCGCGTTCGGCCGAGGTGATCATCGCGCCCTGAGAACGGCGCGGTGGTCGACCACGATCGTTGGTTGTGATGCAACTGCTTGTTTTCGTTTAATTTTCGTTGTTCTGCGTGTTCAGCCTGAACCTCTGCTGGGCCACATCGAAAATTTCAGATGAAACGCTTGAAGACCCTCCGGAGCAGGCGTAGGGTCAGTTGTCCGGGTGGCCTTCCGCGACCCGGACGATTGGAGGGCCGGGCCGATGAACCGAGGGCTTGAACCACAGCAGTCTGCAGTCCGGGCAGTCCCGGTTGCACGTGCAGGTTCGGTTGCGGTTCGTGTCCGGCGCTCCACCCAAAAGCAACGCCCCGTGCCGTGAGGCCGGGGCGTTCTTGTTTCTGCAACAAGCGATAGGAGGTTCATCATGTTCGAAGGTCAGCCCCAGAGCGAGATCGATGCACGCCGCAAGCGTGACCCGGAATTCAAGGCACTGTACGAGCGGCACCAGAAGTTGAACAAAAAGTGCATGGATGCCCAGCTGGGTGTGTTGCCGATAGACGATCTGACCCTGGGCCGGATGAAGCGTGAGAAGCTGCTGGCCAAGCAGAAGCTGGAACGGATGTACGACTCCCCCATGCATTGAGCCCTTTGGGTACCGGCCTACGGTCGGTACCTTCCCCCGTCGACGCGGGCGGCGTCCGTCTCCTCGTCGAGGGACGCCGTCCGCGTCGTTCTGTGCAGGGCCTTGTGCCGCAGGCCCTTCGTCGGCCGCCGACGGCCGTAGATCGCGGCAACCTGACTTTCTCCGCCAACCGTCGGATAATCACCGGTCCGGCCGCATTGCGGCGCGAATCGATGTGAACCGATGGCAATCCATTCCTCCGTACTTGAACTCATTGGCCAGACCCCGATCGTCAAGGCCCAGCGCCTGGACACCGGCGTCTGCGAGCTTTATCTCAAGCTCGAAAGCGCCAATCCCGGAGGATCGATCAAGGATCGCATCGGCCTGTCGATGATCGAAGCCGCTGAAAAGCGCGGTGACCTCAAGCCGGGCGCGACCCTGGTCGAGGGCACCGCCGGCAACACCGGCCTGGGCCTGGCGCTGGTCGCCCAGCAGAAGGGCTACAAGCTGATCCTGGTCGTACCCGACAAGATGAGCCGCGAGAAGATCTTCAACCTCAAGGCGATGGGCGCCGAAGTGCGCCTGACCCGGTCGGATGTGGCCAAGGGCCATCCGGAGTACTACCAGGACATGGCCCAGCGCGTGGCCGAGGAAACCCCGGGCGCGTACTTCATCAACCAGTTCGGCAACCCGGACAACCCGGCGGCGCATGAGTTCGGCACCGGTCCGGAGATCCTGGCACAGATGGACGGCGACCTGGACGCGATCGTGTTCGGTTGCGGCAGCTCGGGCACCATGACCGGCCTGTCGCGCGCGTTCGCCACCGCCTCGCCGAAGACCGAACTGGTGCTGGCCGATCCGGTCGGCTCGATCCTGGCCGAGTACATCAACGACGGCGTGCTCAACGACAAGTCCGGCAGCTGGCTGGTGGAAGGCATCGGCGAGGACTTCCTGCCCTCGATCGCCGACTTCAGCCGCGTCACCAAGGCCTATGCGATCAGCGATGCCGAGAGCTTCCATACCGCGCGCGAGCTGCTGGGCAAGGAAGGCATCCTCGGCGGCTCCTCCACCGGCACCCTGCTGGCTGCCGCGCTGAAGTACTGCAAGGAGCAGACCACCCCGAAGAAGGTGCTGGTGCTGGTCTGCGACACCGGCAACAAGTACCTGTCCAAGATGTACAACGACTACTGGATGCTGGACAACGGCTTCCTGGAGCGCCCGCAGTCGGGCGATCTGCGCGACCTGATCCTGCGCCCGTACGGCCAGCGCGACACCGTGGTGATCGGGCCGAAGGACCTGCTGACCACCGCCTACCAGCGCATGAAGCTGTACGACGTGTCGCAGCTGCCGGTGATGGACGGCGACCAGCTGGTGGGCATCGTGGACGAAAGCGACGTGCTGTTGCATGTCTACGGCGACGAAGCCCGCTTCCGCGACCCGGTCGCCACGGCGATGGTCAGCAAGCTGGACCGGCTGGACGTGAAATCGCCGATCGAGGCCCTGCTGCCGGTGTTCGACCGCGGCCAGGTCGCCATCGTCATGGACGGCACCGCCTTCCTGGGCCTGATCACCCGCATCGACCTGCTGAACTACCTGCGCCGCCGGGTCCAGTAAACCGCCCCGCGCCGGCCGCAGCTGCTCTGAATCAGCGTTTATCCGCGTCAACGGTCAATTAAGCCGCCGCTGATAGACTTCCGCTCCTTTTGCGGGAGCCCCTACCGGGGCTCTCCATTGCTGGGAAACAACATGTCCGACCACGCTTTCTCCGGGCACGGCAACCGTGCACTTGCCCTGGCTACCCTGGCCATCCACGGCGGACAGTCGCCCGATCCGAGCACCGGCGCGGTGATGCCGCCGATCTACGCGACCTCCACCTACGCCCAGTCCAGCCCCGGCGAACACCAGGGCTTTGAGTACTCGCGCACCCACAATCCCACCCGCTTCGCCTACGAGCGCTGTGTGGCCTCCCTGGAAGGCGGCAGCCGCGGCTTCGCGTTCGCCTCGGGCATGGCCGCCAGCTCCACGGTGATGGAGCTGCTGGACGCCGGCAGCCACGTGGTGGCGATGGACGACATCTACGGCGGCACCTTCCGCCTGTTCGAGCGCGTGCGTAAGCGCACCGCCAACCTGCAGTTCAGCTTCGTGGACCTGACCGACCTGGCCGCCTTCGAGGCCTCGATCACCGAGCAGACGAAGATGGTCTGGATCGAAACCCCGACCAACCCGATGCTGAAGATCGTGGACATCGCCGCGGTGGCCGCCATCGCCAAGCGCCACGGCCTGATCGTGGTGGTCGACAACACCTTCGCCTCGCCGATGCTGCAGCGCCCGCTGGAACTGGGCGCGGACCTGGTCCTGCACTCGGCCACCAAGTACCTCAACGGGCACTCGGACATGGTCGGCGGCATGGTGGTGGTCGGCGACAACGCCGAACTGGCCGAGCAGATGGCGTTCCTGCAGAACTCCATCGGGGGCGTGCAGGGGCCGTTCGACAGCTTCCTGGCCCTGCGCGGCCTGAAGACCCTGCCGCTGCGCATGAAGGCCCATTGCGCCAACGCGCTGGCCCTGGCCCAGTGGCTGGAGACCCACCCGGCGGTGGAGAAGGTGATCTACCCCGGCCTGACCTCGCACCCGCAGCATGAACTGGCCACGCGCCAGATGAACGGCTACGGCGGCATCGTCTCGATCGTGCTCAAGGGCGGATTCGCGGCGGCCAAGCGCTTCTGCGAGAAGACCGAGTTGTTCACCCTGGCCGAGTCGCTGGGCGGGGTGGAAAGCCTGGTGAATCATCCGGCGGTGATGACGCATGCGTCGATCCCGGTGGAACGCCGGGAGCAGCTGGGGATCAGTGATGCGCTGGTCCGGCTGAGCGTGGGGGTTGAGGAGTTGGGGGATCTGCAGGTGGATCTGGAGCAGGCGCTGTTGGCTGGGAACTCCTGATCGATGCAGAAGCACGCCAACCTGCTGTTCCTGTTCCGCCAGCTGCTGGGGCGTGAGCTGGCCGCCCGTTATCGCACTACCACGTTGGGCGTCCTGTGGCTGGTGCTGCAGCCGGTGCTCATGCTCTGCGTTTACACCCTGGTCTTCAGCGGCGTCTTCAAGGCACGCTGGGCAGGGGCCGAATCGACCGGTGACTTCGCCCTGATGCTGTTCGCCGGGCTGGTGCCGTTCACCCTGTTGTCCGAGGTGCTGGTTACCGCTCCGGGGATCATCGCTGGGCAGCCCAACTTCGTGAAGAAGGTAGTGTTCCCGCTGCCGGTGCTGTCCATGGTGAAGGTGGCGGCCGCGCTGACGACCGCTGGGATCGGCTTGCTGATCCTGCTCGTCGCGCAAACCTGGCAATCCGGCCTGCCCTCGGCCTGGGCGCTCACCGCGCCGCTGATTCTGCTGGAAATGACCCCGATGCTGCTGGCGATTGCCTGGTCGTTGTCCGCGCTGGGCGTCTATCTGCGCGACATCGGCCAGTTCGTCGGCATCCTGAGCAGCGTGCTGCTGTTCCTGAGCCCGATCTTCTTCCCGGCCAAGGCGATGCCTCCGGCCGTGGCCGGGCTGATCCACTTCAATCCACTGGTGACCCCGATCGAACAGCTGCGCGCGGTCACGGTCCAGAACGCGGCGCCTGACCTGGCTGTGCTGCTGCCCCACTTCACGCTGTCGGTGATCTTCGCGCTTGTCTCCTACGCTCTCTTCCGTCGCCTCTCGCGCGGATTCTCGGACGTCCTATGAACAGCCCACTTCCCGCTGACACGGCAACCCTTGCCGACGCGGCGATCGAAGTCCTGAATGTCACCAAGGACTATCCGGTCTACGCCAGCCCGCGCGATCGCCTGATGTCCCTGCTGCGGCCGTCCGGTGATCGCGCCAGCCGTACCTTCCGTGCTCTGGATGGGGTCAATCTGGTCGTGCCCCGCGGCGAGACCGTTGGCATCATCGGCCGCAACGGGGCAGGCAAGTCCACCTTGCTGCAGATCCTCTGCGGGACGGTCCGCCCGACCTCCGGGTCGGTGAACATCCATGGCCGTTTCGCCGCGCTGCTCGAACTCGGCGCGGGCTTCAATCCAGATTTCTCAGGGCGCGACAACGTCTACCTGAGTGCCTCGCTGCTGGGTCTGAGCCGCAAGGAAGTAGACGACAAGCTGGAGTCGATCATCGCCTTCGCCGACATCGGCGATTTCTTCGATCGGCCCGTGAAAACGTACTCAAGCGGCATGTACGTGCGCCTCGCGTTCTCGGTGGCCATCCATACCGAGCCGGACGTGCTGATCATCGACGAAGCGCTGTCGGTGGGTGACATCCGCTTCCAGATGAAATGCCTTGCCCGGATCGAGCAGATCCGCGCGCGCGGCGCCACCATCCTGTTCGTCTCGCATTCGCTGGAGCAGGTAAAGCGCTTCTGCCAGACCGCCCTGTGGCTGGAAGGCGGCAAGGTCAAGCTGCATGGCGAGGCCAGTTTCGTCGCCGATCGATTCCGCGACTATGAACTGGGGCGCGAGCAGGCAAGTGAGGCGGCGGCCGAGACGTGTCGTGCGCCACGCCCGGATAGCATCCCCGCGCACCTGGAGACGGTTGCGTTGAGCACGGACATGCTCGCGCCATTCGAGCCGTTGAGCGTGGACATCAGCTATACCGTGGTCGACGACGCGGTGCAGGGTCTGTTGCTCGGCGTGGCGATCAAGGGCATGGATGGTTTGCACATCTTCGGTCCAAATACCTATCTGGAGCGCGTGCAGATCCCGACCTCGCGTGGGTCGCACCGCGTCACCTATCACATTCCTTCGATGACCCTGCTCACCGGCACGTACCGTGTCGATGTGGGCCTGTTCACCGACAAGGGCCTGGTCTGCCTGGACTACCTGTCCGAAGCCAGCGTATTCACCGTGGCTGCGCCCTATTTCAGCGAAGGCGTGGTCTATATCCCCCATGAGTGGAAGGTCCATGACGTCGACGCTTCTTGATATCCCGTTCGACCATTACCAGCGTTACGCTGCGGCCGCACACCTGCTCCAGACCCTGGGGCTCGACGCGCCGAGCGTGCTGGAGGTAGGGGCCAATCGGCAACGCCTGCTGGGCCAGTTCCTTCCGCAGGCGACCTTCCTGTACACCGACCTTCACGTTGAGGGTGACGAGAAGGACTTCGTTGTCGCCGATGCAACCGCGCTGCCGTTTACCGACCAGCAGTTCGATGCGGTGGTGTCCCTGGACGTGCTTGAGCATATTCCCGCCGATCTGCGCACGCGCGCCATCGCAGAAATGGCGCGTGTTGCAGGTCGCGCCGTGATCGTCGGTTTTCCGCCCGAGCGGCCCTGGGTGGAGCAGGCCGAGGTGGAGGCCAACGGGCGTTGGCATGAGTTGTTCGGTGAAGATTACGTGTGGCTGCAGGAGCACAAGGAGTTCGGCCTGGTGCAGACGGCCGAGGTCGTGCAGACCTTCGAAGCCGCCGGCATGGAAGTACTGCGCTTTGGCCAAGGCAATGCCACTTTGTGGGCAAGCTTGATGGGCACGCATTTCATCAAGGTCAAGTTCCCCGAGCTGGAACCCTTGGTGGAAGCGGCCGATCGCCTGTACAACAGCCGGGTTTTTGCCGGCGACCATAGCGATGAGCCGTACCGCGAGTACTACGTTGCCGTGCGCCGTGACACCGATGCCGCGCGCCTGCGGGCCAATCCTCCCTTCCAGGCCGGGTCGGACGCGGAAGCGACTGCCCTGCTGAGCGGGTTGGCCAAGGGCCTGCGCGCTTTGGGGCTCCGTGCCAACAACGCGGAGCGCGAGTGGGAATCCACGGCCCGGATGCTGGACGCCTACATCGCAGACTTGGCGGTAGCCAAGCGCGAATGGGGCGCTGCTGCCAACTACGCCCAGCAGTTGCAGGCGGCCAAAGACGAAAGCGATGCAGGTTGGCTGGCCCGTGACGTCGAGAGCCAGACGGCCCTTCAGCACGCCCGGGAAGAGCTCCACGCAATGGTGCAGACCGTCTCCCAGCGCGACGAGCAACTCGCGCAGGCCGAGCAGCGTCTGCTGCAGGAGCGCGAGCAGCAGGATCAGGCGCGCCGCAGGCTGGAAAGCCAGCGGGCGGACGATGCGGCCGCCTACACACGGTCGCGCAGGAAATGGAAGCTGGTGATGCTGGCACTGGGGGTCGGCGGACTGCTGGCCGGCTACGCCGCCGCATGGGTCACGTTGTGAGTTGGCCTGTCTACGTGCGCGCCCAGGCACCGAATAAAAAGGGAGTTATCTGATGCTGTCCAAACTGAGCAACGTGCTCAAGGCGATCTACTGGAGCGTCCGCCGTGCACAGGGCCAAGGTGTTTCCGCAGGAAGCATCTTCTCTGCGCTTGCGCGTGCCTCGCGCAAGGGGCCGCGACAATTGGTGCGGGCGATCCTTGCCTATGCCAATGGGCCGCAGACCCCGCCGAACCCGCTTGCGCCTGATGCGTATGCGCAGTGGCTGGCCGCCCAGCGACCGGTGCCGGTACCGGCCGACGCCGGCCTGATCAGTGTGGTGATGCCGGTCTGCAACACGCCGGAGAATTTCTTGCGCGAGGCCATTGCCAGCGTGCAGCAGCAGACCTACCGGAACTGGGAAATCTGCATTCACGACGATGCTTCCGACCAACCGCATGTCGCCTCGATCCTCGCCGAACTGCAGCGCGAGATCCCCACGTTACGGGTGACCCGTTCGGCGCAGCGCAGTGGCATTGCAGCGACCACCAACGCGGCGCTCGCGCAGGCCAGCGGTCGTTGGGTGACGTTCCTGGATCATGACGACCTRCTCGAACCCGACGCGTTGGCCTCGGTCGTCGAATGCCATGTCCGTACCAACGCCGATATCGTGTACTCCGACCATGACGTGCTGGGTGATGACGGACGCCTTCGTCACCCGTATTTCAAGCCGGACTGGAACCATGACCTGTTCATGGCGCAGATGTACCTGGGTCATTTGGTCAGCTTCGAGCGCAACTTGATCCAGCGTCACGGCGGTCTGGACAGCAGCTGCGATGGTTCGCAGGATTACGACCTGGTCCTGCGCTGCGTGGCTGACGGTGCGCGTGTAGCCCACGTGCCGCGCGTGTTGTACCACTGGCGCGCCCATGCCGGCTCGACGGCCGCCAATGCCGGTTCCAAGCCCTACGCGCACGATGCCGGCAAACGCGCGATCCAGCGTCATGTCGATGTGCTCTACCCGGGTGCCCAGGTGGACGATGGCAAGCAGCTTTTCTGCTACGACGTCCGCTACCCGATCCTCGCGCCTGCGCCGATGGCCAGCATCATCATCCCGACCCGCGACGGACTGGACCTGCTGCGCACCTGCGTCGAATCGCTGCTGGCAATGACCGACTACCCGGCCTACGAGATCATCGTGGTCGACAACGGCTCTACCCAGCCCGAGACGCTGGCGTGGTTGCAGGTGATGTCGCAGCGCGGTGATTTCCGGGTCATCGACGCCGACGTGCCATTCAACTGGTCGGCGCTGAACAACCTGGCTGCCGCCCAGGCACGTGGCGACGTGCTGGTGTTCCTGAACAACGATACCGAGGTCATCAAGGGCGACTGGCTTCAGCGCCTGGTGGAGAATGCGTTGCGCCGCGATGTCGGTGTCTGCGGTCCACTTCTGCTGTACGGAGACCGCACCATCCAGCATGCCGGTGTTGTGATCGGCATGGGCGGCTGGGCCGACCATGTCTTCAAGGGCGAGGTGCCCCAGCACAACCAGAACCTGTTCGTGTCGCCGGTGCTGCAGCGTCAGGTGCTGGCCGTCACCGGCGCCTGCATGGTCATTGCCCGCGACAAATTCGAGCAGGTCGGTGGCTTCGACGAATCGTTCATCGTGTGTGGCAGTGATGTCGAACTGTGCCTGCGTGCTTATGCCGCTGGCTTCCATACGGTCTACGTGGCCGAGTCTTCGATGATCCACCATGAATCCAAGACGCGCGATCCGCGTGCCATCCCGGAGAGCGATTTCGTGCGTTCGGCGCAGGCTTATTCGCCGTACCGCGAAGAAGGCGATCCGTTCTACAGCCCCAACCTGGATTACATGGCGTCCTCACCGCGCCTGAAGCGGAGCGAGGCATGAGTCGTCTGGCTTCGCTCCTGCGACGTGTCGCCGGTCGTCTCGAGGCCGGTGGCCCGGCCAGTGTGGCCCCGGCCACCAGCGTCGGGGAAATAACGCCTTGTGATGCGCGCCACGACCCGTGGCAGGGCAAGCGGCTGAACCTGGTGCTGCCCTCGATCAACCGCCGGCACTATTTTGGCGGCATCCATACTGCAGTGTTGATCTATCGGGAGCTGTGCCGGTTCTTCCCCGCCTCGCGCATCATCCTGGTGGACAGCGAGCCAGATGAGGAGGCGCTGTCGCGCTTCGCCGACCATACCCTGGTGTCCGCCGGCACCACGTCCGATGCACAGCGCCAGATCGTTCCGTTCAGTGACCGCTATGGCAAAACCTTGCCGGTTGCGGGCGAGGACATCTGGGTAGCCACCGCGTGGTGGACGGCATATGCCGCGCAGCGGCTGTCGGCTTGGCAGGACGCCAACGGCGGGATCGACCGTCCAATGGTCTACCTGATCCAGGATTTCGAGCCTGGCTTCTATGCATGGTCCAGCCAGTACGCGCTGTCGCTCAGCACCTACCGGTGCGACCGTGACATCGCGATCTTCAATACCGGCCTGCTCGCCGACTTCTTCGCCCATCACGGCATGCGGTATGCAACTGCCAGCGTATTCGAGCCGGTGCTGCATGACGGCCTGCGTACTGCCTTGGCCGAGGCGCGCAATGCCACCACCGCGCGCGAGCGGCGGATCGTCGTCTATGCGCGCCCGGGGACCCCGCGCAACGCGTTCGAGCTGATCTGCGAAGGCCTGCGCCTGTGGGGCTGGAAGGATCCGCGCTCGGCCCAATGGCAGGTGGCCGCCCCGGGCGAGATTGAAAACGACCTGGACCTGGGGCCGTTCAAGCTCAAGGCGCTGGGCAAGCTGGACATCGATGCGTACGCCACGCTGCTATCGACGTCGTCGATTGGGCTGTCGTTGATGGTGTCCCCGCATCCGAGCTATCCGCCGCTGGAGATGGCGGCGTTCGGCATGTCGGTGCTGACCAACCGCTACGACAACAAGCGGCTGGACGAGACCGTGGCCAATGTCCATTCGCTGGCGTCGATGACGCCCGAGGCTATCTGCGCGGGTCTGAGCGCACTGGTCGACGCGTGCGAAGCGCGTGGCATGATGGCCGCGCCGGTGGCCTCGGGAGACCACCCATTGATGGCGCAGGGCAGTTTCGACCGGATCGCCGCTGGCGTGGCGCAGGCACTGGCGTAACCACATCGATGGGCGCCGGTGCACAGGGATTGGACAGGGGACGTACATTGGATGTGTTGAAAACACGCATGCGCAGCAAGCGCTGGCTGTTCCTGCTGTACCTGGTGGTGGTGGCGCTGTTTGCCAGAACCCGTTGGCAGTTCGAATTCATGCTGCTGCTTACGGTGTCGCTGCTCACGATGTCGCTGATCGGACACCGGCTGCTCACCTGGCTGGGGATAGTGCCGCAGCCAGGTGCACCGCTGCTGTTTTTCAAGGCGTTGCTGGGCCAGTTCGTACTGATCGTGGCGTGGTTGTTGTGCAGCCCGCTGACCTATGCGTGGACGCAGGGCCTGGGCCTGCCATGGGCCCTTCCGTTGCTCGTGATGGGCGTGGCCGGCGCGGCAACGTGGAGCTTACTCAAGGACAGAGGGCGCGGCCTGTCGGGCGGCAACGTTGCGCCAGGATCGGCATTGGCATGGGTCCCGGCAGTGCTGGGCGGGCTGGTCTGTCTGAAGCTGGCTGCGTATTACTCCATGCGTGCCGGCAGCCTGGGGCTGGATACGCACCAGCACATCGCTTTCAGCCTTGATCTGTTCCGCGCCGGCTATCCCAAGCTCAGCGCGGGCAGTACGGACTGGGTGGAAAAGTACCCGAAGATGTTGCACCTGCTCACCTCCTTGTGGGCRTGGCCTGGGCTGGGCCACCACATGGGACCGTTCCTGAAGGTGCAGCCGGTACTGCAGGCGACGCTGGCGCTGTTTGCACCTGTTTGCAC